>CAJPTS010000268.1 GCA_905373625.1 Bacteroidia bacterium | reverse complement strand
GTCATCGCTCCGCATAACGTCAAAGCTCTGCACCCCGATGGGCAATATCCGATCGACTGACATCTGCTACGCTTCTTTTATACGAAGATAACGCAATAAAGACAAATCAGTGAAGAATTTAGAGCGCGACGAGCGATTCCCTCCCCTACAAACGCACTTTTAACAAAAAACGGGCACGATCTTAGACCGCACCCGCTAAACAATATGAAAAACGAAAAAAAAACTAGAAACCAAACAAATCTGCTGTCTTAACCTCAACAACTTTACCAAGCTTATCGAGCGTGGGGCGATCTACACCTTTCGGATCTCCAAGTACCGCATAGTCATAAACGAAGTTGCGGATTGTGCTCTTCTGGAAATCTACTATGTCTTTCATCTTCAAACTAGGAAGCTGCTTGTAAACAAGTGCATCGGGGTTCTGATCTATACCTAAATCTTTAAGGTAGAAATAGAGATTAGGCATGCTGCGTCCGTCGTAACGACGCGTGCGGAGCTGTTCGAGCAGACCATTTTGTGCAATACCGAACGCCTTTTCCGATTCGGGCATGTTCAGCAGAATCTCGTTAAACGCCTTAACGGCATCGGGCAGCTTATCTGCCTGCGTGCTGATGTACGAATACATATTGTAAGGGTCTTCTTTACGATCAGGCGTACGGTATACAGCAAAAGCACTGTAAGCCAATGCACGCGCTTCGCGAATTTCTTGGAAGACAATGGCATTCATCGAACCTCCAAAATACTCATTATACAAGCGGCGCGTAGCTACACGGTTAATGTCATACTTTTCACCGTTCGTTCCGTAATGCGAGAGGAATACTTGCGTAGCGCCTTCAAAGTTTACAAGATAAACTGTAGACGAGCCCTGTGGCTGACGTGGCGTAAAGTCGTGTAACTGCTTGGGCAGTGCTGCTAACACCTTTGCTTCTTTGTGTACAGCCTTTAGCTTCTTCGTGAGCTCACTCTTAGTACTTGGCGTAAAGCATACCAGGGTGTGCGGCATATCAAAGAGCGTAGTAATCTCTTTTACGAGATTTTCGGGGTTCAATGCCTTCAACTCTTCGTTAGAGAGTACGGTATTCGTGGGGTTGACAGGACCATATTTCACATAGTCCGTCAGAGCTCCAAAAACACTCTTCGGGTTTAGCAATGCGTCGGCGCGCGCTTTCAGGGTTGCTTGTACATATTCATTATACATCTCGGCGTTAGGTAAGAGCGAACGGAGATGTTCTTCTACTAAGGCGAGTGTAGGTTGCATTTCTTCGTTAAGTCCCGATATGCGGAGCTCTACATTCTCGCCCGTGGTCATAAACGAATATGAAGCCCCCAGTTCGTAGAGTTTGTTATTGAACTCAGCATTATCATACTTTGATGACGATAGATACTGCGAATACTCAGCAGCTGATTGAATTGTACGGCTGTGCTTCGTACCGAAATCAAAGCGATAAACCAGTTCAAATAGGCTATTTACGTTGTTTTTTGAGAGAATTACGTCTACCCCTTTATAGAGGTTGAAGAACTGTAACTCCTTCTTCGGGTTCGCAAAGACGGGCTTAATGGGTGTGGGGTTGGAGTTTTGCACGCGGCGTACAAAATCACTCACCGTATCACGGTTCATGCGGATGGGAGTGATGGCAGGTTTCGCAATTTTAACTACGGTGTTGTTCTCACCCAAACGTTTGTAGCACACAGCATAACCAGTAAGTGACAGATATTTGTTTGCAAAATCTATTACTTGCTGTTTGGTTACGTTGCGCATCTTGTTGAGTAAAGCCACCTCGTCTTTCCAATTGTGACGAGCCAAGAACGACTTTTGCATGAGACTAACGCGTGCATTGTTCGATTCGAGCTCGCGCTGCTGTTGGAACTCACGGTTACGTACAATGGATTTTAGAAGCGCTTCATCAAAATCGCCCGTACGAATACGTTTTACTTGTTCGAGAATAAGATCACGCGCGTCTTCCAAGGTCTGTCCTTCCAGCGGGATCACGATGGCCGCTAACATGTCATAATCCACCGTTTCAAAGCGGAAAGCCTCCGATCCGAGGGCTTTTAGCTTGAGGTTAATTTCTTGGTCTAACAAACCCGCCTGTCCGTTAGATAGGAGCTCTGTCAGAATAGAGACCAAATAGTCCTCCTCGCTGCTAGCACCTGGCATACGCCACGCGATAGCCGTCATAGCCTGCTGCTTACCATATACGTTCGTTGTAACCACTTTGTCTAATGGAGGCAGTGCTGGAGCTTTGAGTGTGGGCAATTTCGGGTTGCTACGCATGTCGCCAAAATATTTGTCGATCAGCTGTATCACTTGATCTGGATCAAAATCGCCCGCCATACAGATAGCAACATTATTTGCCACATACCACGTGTTGTAGTGGTTCAAAATATTTACAATCGACGGATTCTTGAGGTGCTCCTGTGTACCAATGGTCGTTTGCGTCCCGTAAGGGAAGTTGGGGAATAAACTGTTCATGAGGGAGTCTATGAGGCGCGTCACATCGCTATCCATAGTTTGGTTTT
>CAJPTS010000267.1 GCA_905373625.1 Bacteroidia bacterium | reverse complement strand
GGTATGCGTCTTGTGTCACCCGACATTTTGCGGTCTGTCGTCCCAACGTGTCGCGCAAGGCGGACAGCGCTTCTAATTGTCCCGTATAAGTAGCATCGCCTTGCTGCAATACTAGCGCAGCGCGTTGTAAGTCGCTATGAGGGCGGTCGCCTATAAAACGGATCTTGAGGGTAAGTTCTATACTGTCAGGCGACGAGGTGGCTATAGCTTGCTCCCCAACTAAAGTGCCTACCCCCTTGTAGCTCCGTTTGTAGGGTAGAAACCAGACCAGCAGGAAGAGTAGTACCAAAGTGGCAGTAATGGCAAATGTACCAAAACGAAGTAAGCGTCCTGGTACACTACCAATTACTGAGCGCACTTTTTCACTTCTGAGTTCGAAATCCTTTTCGGATACCTCTGCACCATCCATTGCTTGTACTGGAATGATTCAGATTCGCAAATCAGAATTATGCCACACCGTTAATTATTTCAGGGTAGGCACATTAGAACGCAGCATATCTACCTTTTCTTCATCAATTTGGTCAAATTCCTTCCCTACTGAGAATGACCAGCGTGCCCGCAGATAGATGAGTTCGCGTGGGGAATAATTCACACGTGTCATATAGTCGTTGCGGTAGGTCGTTTTACCGTATAGGAAGTTATTGACTCCCAAAACTACATAGAGTTGGTCAGAAAGGAAGCTATGTGAGATACTGCCCGAGAAAGAGTAATTGTAGCCCTCCTTCCCGTACAAAGATGTAATGGGCGATGTTGCTCTAAAGTCAAGGTTGAGGTAGAAATCAAAAATTTTAACATTATTCACAAAATTGACGCCACCATAAAAACAGCTTGCGTCTTTTGATGGCATATGCTCAGTTAGATAGCTAAGGTTTACAAGATAGCTCACGTTCCAAACGGAGAAAAATCGATTATTACACAGTCCGTAGAGCGTATGTAAAAATTGTTGCCCAACGTTCTCGGGGCGTGTAAAGTACAAACCCGCTTGCTTAGGGTCGGGATGGGTCATAACGTATATCTTCTGATTAATATTCTCTAATTCGTACCATACAAACCAGTTAGAATTGATGTAATAGATGAGTTGAAGCTGATGTATTTTTTCGTCTGTCAGATTCCAATTCCCTATACTGTACAGATTATCACTTGAGTAGCGCGGTGTAATGTCTTCATAGCCGTAGTTTGGAATGGAATAAGCATAGTTGTACGAAAGTCCAAGCATGCTTTGCTTCTCGGAGTCAATGGTGTAACGTAGTGCAAGATTTGGGTATAGTCCCCATTGGCGCTGTACCGTATCGCGATCAGAGACGTTATCACGTAGTGTGTAGCGCCTCGCGTAATGCGTGAGGCCTACTCGGAGAGTAAAACGTGTGAAATTTTTGCGATACTCGCCCCATACACGATAGGAGTACGAGTTGTCTTCTGTTGAAATGTTCTGTAAGCCAGGCAATGACGAGCCGAAATTCCCCTCCAATCTTCGTTGATTAGGTAAGTATCCCCCATATGCTCCGAAGTTGAACACGTGCCCACTCTCGTTTACAAGGCGTAACTTGAGTTCTGTAGTGGCATGAGACATCTTGTACGTTTCCTTGCTTTGAGTGTTCCCATTTGACGTGTAAAGTTGCGAATCGCTTTCATCTTCACTAGACAATGTGCTGCGCAGAGAGAAGTACGATAATTTCCCATAAGGGATCTTGTAGTGGTAAAAGAGACCGCCATTATAGTCTAATGAGCGGAGAGTATTTTCCCTCCTTAGTACTTCAGTCGCGTTATTTTTGCTGCTGAGAGTTGCGTCAGAATTTTGAAGACCAACACCGCCGTATACAGAGAGTGTATGCCGAGTTTTAATTTTGAGTTGCAAGCCTAGGTTATCGTTGAGTGTATAGCCAGTTCCATCGCCTTGTGTACGGAGCAAATATTTGCTACTGGCTAATTCCTGACGCGAACGTGTCAGTGAGTTATTGTGTTTGGCACTTATCGTATTGTAAATGGTAAATTTTCCTTTATGATACTGAAGACTGTTGTCCACAGAAGTTTGTGCATATCCCTCCGTACGTAGTGCAACGCGTCCATGTACGGAACCAATGAGCCCCCCTTCGTCGCGTAGCGTGACTTTTATTATCCCATGTCCGAGTACTCCGTATTCTGCCCCCGCTTGTTCCACAACTTCTATATTTTCAACCATGGTGGTCGGTACAGCTGCTAATTCTTCAAAACTAGCAGGGCGATCATTGATGTATACTTCTGTGCCGCGACGCCCTAAGATGAGGATCTCATTGTCGCGAACGAGTACACCGCGCACGTGTCGGAGAAAATCTAGTGTAGACTGTCCGATAGCTAGTGGGTTCTTCCGCACTTGTACAAACAGCTCCCCCGTAGGCAAATAGCGCGAATATTGGCGCGAGATGCGTACTTGGTCAATTGCTTCAAGTTTCTCGGTAAGGGTAAAATTCACAACTAGTTCCTCGTTCCCAATCTGCACTTTTCTGCTTTGTTCGCTATAGCCGATACTGTATACAGTAAGTTCATATTCGCCAGCGGCAATAT
>CAJPTS010000266.1 GCA_905373625.1 Bacteroidia bacterium | reverse complement strand
GAAGGGCACATTTGCTTCGCCCGCCACAGCCTTTGCCAGAAGCGTTTTACCCGTCCCAGGAGGCCCCACTAACAATACGCCCTTGGGGATCTTACCTCCTAGCTCGGTGTATTTGGCTGGATTCTTTAAGAAATCAACAACTTCGCGCACCTCTACTTTGGCTTCTTCTAGCCCCGCCACGTCAGAGAAATTTACATGGACATAATTGTTTTCCTTGTTAAAGAGCTGCGCCTTAGACTTTCCAAAGTTAAAGATGTTAGCTCCCCCGCTGCCACTGCCACCTCCGCGGCTTAGCATACGGAAGATAAAGAACCACAGCCCAAGAATAATTACAAAGGGGATGATCCAAGTTAGTATGCCCGAGAAATAATCTGGGCGATCCTCATACGTGGGGTATATACGACTCTCGGACGGCTTATCTTTTTGCGCGTCTTGCAACTGTCGTTCGAAGGTGTCTACAGATCCTATGGTAAAATAGAAATGAGGATCACTCGAGCCAAAAGAGGCGGGATCTCCAATTCTTTTTTCGAAATGCTTGGCGCCTGCATTCGTGAGGTACACTTCTACAATGCCTTGGTTACGCACAGCAACGAGCCTCGCGATATAGCCAGGCTCCAGCATTTTTGTGCGCACTTCTTGCCAATTCGTCTCCACCTTGCTAGAAGACTGATAAAAGAAATTAAGCGCCACGATCCCCCCCGCCAGCAGAATATAGAGCCAAATAAAGCTCACTCGCTTTTTAGGTCTCTCGCCTCCGTTGGAGGGGGTACTATTTTGTGAATTATTCATATTTGAGATTTAATGAGACACACGCTTTTAGTCTTCTTCTGCATACTCCTTACGCGGTGCATCTCCCCAGAGCCCTTCGAGATTGTAGTATTCGCGAGTACTAGGTAAGAATATGTGCACCATGACCGAGAAATAGTCCATCACCACCCATTCGGCATTGGAGCGCTCCGAGGTACGAAAAGGGTATTCGCCCGTAGCGGCACCTACGCGTTCTTCCACCTCATCCACCAAAGCGGCAATGTGCGGGGAACTGTCGGCGTGGCAGATTACCATGTGGTTGCAGATGGGCGAATGCACGGGACGCATATCTAACTCCACTATATCATGACCGCGCTTCGCCTGCAAAGCCGAAACTATTTCTTGCAATAAGATCTTATCTAGTTCTTCTTGTACCATACTATTCTTGTTTTACACTTGTATCACAAATGTACATATATACTACGTTCTATAACGTACAAAGTTTGTCTTTTTATATAGCGCATTTACCCGCAAGAAGAAGCGACTCTCCCAACGGGAAAGGCGCTCTGACCAGAAAAACGAACGAAAATAGATCTTTGTTCTGCGAGTGCTAAAATTGGTAATTAGCGCCTACAGATAGTATCGGTTGTGATAACCAAAAGAGGGGCAATGGACTAAGTTCTACATTCATCCCCCAGTTCTGGTTAAATGCCCAACGCCACCCCAAGAAGAGGTCAAAACCGTAGTGAGGATTCCAACTTGCAGGCGTTATTACCTCTGTTTTACCAAGAATTGTAGCCGTAACTTCTTTTACGTACAACACATTCACCCCGTGAAGCATACCAACATAGAAGTCCATGTTGTTAAACTGGTTGTGGAGAGTTACGCGAGCATTGAAAGCATGTAAACTTCCGAAGGTTGTACCAATGTAGCCCCCAACGCCTAATGAACCACGCCCGCTGCTATAAAAGCCACTCAGAAGGCAGTACTCATACGAAACACCTAAATGAGGCGCTAAAAAAGCCTTCATTCCAATATTTGCGCCTACCAAAGAACTCCCTTTAGTCAAGGCTCCATCCGTGCCGCGAGCACTGACCGAAAAAATAGTTGTCAAGGACAATAACAACACTAAAAAAACAACTTTTCTCATACTACTGAAATTTTAACTGTTGCACAAAAAAAAGAAGCGTTGCCCTCCCACTCAGAAGAGGACAACGCTAATAATGCATAGAGAAACCCTCCATGCAAAAACAACCAACTATTCTTAAATTGTTTTAACTGGGGGGGGGTAAGTTGCGTCACATTGTAACACAGAGAATGTGTTACGCGACGTTATTATTACTGTTTTGCTCAGCATCCGAGTTGCTTTGTCATGTTTTATGTGTGGCAAAGGTATGAAATATTTCCTTACGCAGGGAGATAAATTTAGGTACGAGGAGCAAGGTACGAAGTACAACCAATCAGTGAAAAGAAAGGTACGCAAAGCGTTTATTTCGTCTTTCGTCTTTGTTTGTGTACATTTGAAATGTACTAATGCACGAATCTGAGATAATATGGCTCAATACAACGCCCTACAAGAAGAAGAATTAAAGCTTGTCATTGCCGAACAATTCTTTGCTCAATACGATTGCAAACCACGTATTGGGAAAATAGATTTTTGCGCTGTTCAAAAGCAAAACAATGCAATATTCGCGATAGATTTGAAGAATGTGCCAACAGCACATTTGGTAGGGGGGGTGTTGCAAAAGTCAGCGGATAATTTTCATTTTAGAAGGGGATGTTGTGGAAATGAGGC
>CAJPTS010000265.1 GCA_905373625.1 Bacteroidia bacterium | reverse complement strand
TTTTAACTCTTAACTGACGCCGTTGGCGTGCCTCGCTCCATAGAGACAAAAGACGAGAGACGAATTACGAAAGAAACCACACGAAGCGCATTACAAAATGAGTGTTTTACTTGGAACTAGGTACTTCGTACCTCGTACCTGATGAAGCTTCGTACTTTGAACCAAGTACTTAATTTCTGTATCTTCGTAACACAAAAAGCGTAATACGATGATGAACCAGCTACGCGAATTACCCATCGGTGTACAAGATTTTGAGAAACTACGTACGCGTAAACTACTCTATATTGATAAGACTCAGTATGTTGCTGACTTGTTACAGGGTGGAGGCGTTTACTTTCTTAGCCGTCCCCGTCGGTTTGGCAAGAGTCTATTCCTATCAACTTTGGCCGCGTATTTTGAAGGGAAAAGGGAACTGTTTGAAGGCTTGTTTCTCGAGCACGGTGAGCCCGAACTCGCAGCTGCACAGGAGCGTGAGGCGTGGATAAAGTACCCCGTGCTGTATTTAGATCTCAATTCAGATGAATATTTAAGCAAATTTGAACTAGAGAATCGCCTCGAGACTCAAATCGACGAATGGGAAACGATTTATGGTAAAAAAGATGTTGAAAAGACTTTATCGCGTCGTTTAGAAGGAATTATTAAGCGCGCCTACCAAAAGACGGGGCGTCAGGTAGTATTGTTAGTAGATGAGTATGATAAGCCTCTTTTAGAGTCTATTCATAACCCTGAGTTATATGAGACGTTCCGCTCCATGCTTTATTCCATTTATGCGAACATTAAAGGCTGCGACAAGTATCTGCGTTTTGTTTTCCTGACAGGCGTCTCCCGCTTCGGTAAGTTGACCATTTTCAGTGGTCTCAACAGCCTCAAAGATATTACAATAGAGGCTCGTTACTCGAGTATTTGTGGTGTTACCGAGACAGAGCTAGTTGAGAATTTTTCCTCAGAGTTAGACGCGTTAGCCATAAAACGGGAACTCTCTCGGAAAAAAACTTTAGGCGAACTAAAAAAGTGGTACGACGGCTATTTGTTTCACGAGGAGGGGGAGCATGTTTATAACCCCTTTAGTATCCTCAACGCATTAGATAGTAAAGAATTATACGACTACTGGTATGCCACTGGCACGCCGACATTCTTGGTCAAGTATCTTAAAACGAAGCGGTTCTTTTTGCCTAGTCTAGAGAACGATGTCCGTATGGGAAGCTCGGGATTACAATTGAGTCCTATGGAGGCACAAGATCCGATCCCAATCCTCTTTCAAACAGGATATTTGACCATTAAGGAGAAAATATTTTCCGCCTATCGTCTCGGTTTTCCGAATGAGGAGGTGCGTTACGGGTTCATGAAAAACCTGCTCCAAGGTTATAATGAGCGAATTACCGATTCGGATACAGAGATTTCTCATTTCTTAGAAGCCGTGGATGCTGGCGATGTAGATACATTCATGACTCGCCTAAAGTCAATTATCGGCGGCATTCCGTATAGCAACAAGAAGAAGGAAGAGTACCACGAAGAACACGGCGAAGTGGCCGTTTATTTGGTCTTCTCGTTAATGGGTCGGTATATACAAACCGAGGTACATACTCCTGGCGGTCGTGCCGACGCCGTGGTGCACACAAATAACACCATTTACATCTTTGAGTTCAAGATGGAGGGCGCGGGTACGCCCGAAGACGCTCTCGCGCAAATCAAAGAACGGGGCTATGCTAATCGTTACCTTGCTGAGGGTAAAAAGATAGTATGCATCGGTGTGACGTTTGACGCTAAGACGCGTAATATTGGCGCGTGGCGCTCCCTTGAAGCAAGTAAAAGCTGAAAGTAGGTTCAAAGTACGAGGTACGAAGTACACGCGAAGCAATTAGAATCTGGGTTTTATTTTGAACTTTATGGCGTTTCGTTTTGTAGATCTTTTTGCGGGCATCGGAGGTATGCGAAAAGGGCTGGAAATGGCAGCTCAAACGCTATCGGTAGATGTTAAATGTGTGTTTACTTCTGAAATAAAACCTACCGCTATTCAGATCTTAAAGCAAAATAACCCTGATGATAGCATTGCAGGAGATATTCGTCACATTGCTACGAGCGCAATTCCTGATTTTGATCTGCTTCTAGCAGGTTTTCCGTGTCAGGCTTTCTCTACAGCTGGCAAACGAGATGGTTTTCTTGATACACGCGGAACACTCTTCTTTGAGGTGGAGCGCATATTGCAAGATAAGCTCCCGAAAGCGTTCATTTTAGAAAACGTGGAGGGACTAATAAATCACGACAGAACGGACCGTACACAGCCTGTAGGGCGTACGCTAACCACAATGTTAGCGCACCTCAGAGAGTTAGGTTATCAGACAGAATGGGTGTGTCTGAATGCGTGTGATTTTGGTGTTCCACAAGAGCGAAAGCGAGTGTATATTGTCGGCACGCGCAGGAAACTGCCTTCACTTGCCAATTTTTCGCCACAAAGGCGCATTTTGGGTGATATTTTAGAGACAGGCTTACCAACACATCAGTCCGACTTTATAGAGGCTTTGTTGCGCCTTTATCCGTTACAAGAACTGTATGGGAAA
>CAJPTS010000264.1 GCA_905373625.1 Bacteroidia bacterium | reverse complement strand
ATGCGACGTTGTTTTTCAATTCAGACTCCTTCGTGGTGAGATTATACCACCCTTTGTCGCAGAGCCCGACCTGTTCCAGACGATACATACGGATGTTCCCCCACAGGTAGAGCATCTCGGCATTACGATTATACTCGAGCGTATCACTAAAACTGCGGAGCTCCTCGCCCTGAAAACGAACCTCGCCCGCGAGGACAGAAAGACTCTGATTCGCTAAATACTCTCCTTGCAAGCTTTCCAGTTCATTCTTCTCCGAACGCATGCGCCCCCACGTGGAAAAACGAACCGAGTTCTCGCGCGTATCATAATCTAATATGTCACTCCAAAGCGTATAATTCTGCACCGTATCGCGGAGTTCCACATTGTTACCAAAGATACGTCCCGTCCCCAGCTCTCCTTCATAATAAAGCGAGTCGCCCACAATACGTAAACCTTTGCTATGAATCACTACGCGTCCGTATGCACGGAAGCTATTGTTATCTTGAAACAGATAGGCACTATCGCAACGCATTTCAGCGCCATCGTGCTCTAATAGCACATCGCCGAGCAGTCTATGTACCATGCGCTCGCCGATTTGTAGGGGTTTCATAGAATGCGCACGCTGGATAGTGACATCTACCGCCGCCTTACTTGGAGTTACACTTGCGATCAGGAAAGTTATCAAACATAACTGACGCAATACGTGCGCAATCATAAAAGATTCTACAGTTTCTTTGTCATTTTAGATTTCCAGAACGCATATCGGAACGGACAGTCAGCATAACGGTCGTCTAACCATATATACATGTTGTTCTGCTTCTTTTCTATCCACGCATCAAACACTTTACGCTCTTTCTCTTGTTTTGCTAGGTTTTGTACGAGCGCATAGTCTTCTTTCAGGTTCATCCGATGCGGGGGAATTATGCGCTCAAGACGAATAATTTTAATTACAACATTACCCACCCTATCTCGGCTTTCAAAGGGGGCACTCATTTCTCCTTCCTTCAACTCCTTGATGGCATAATAATCCACGGGCATCATAGTCTCCTTATCGAGCGACGTACCACCAACTTGAGGATTGACCGCAAAACCGCCATTAAGACGCGTATCTTTATCATCAGAGTATTTCAAACAAGCCTCTTCAAATGTAATGGAGTCCTGCTGAATTCGCATCTTTATACTATCTAAGCGCTTGCTGGTGAGGGCGAGCACGGCACTGGAATAAGAAGGGCGCATGAGGATGTGACGCACATTAGCCAGCTTCCCTTTTTTACCGATCATCTGAATAAGATGGTAGCCATATTCCGTTTTTACAATGGGACTCACCTGCCCGTCCTTCAAAGCAAAAGCCGCGTCAGCAAAGCTCTTTACAAACCCTTCTCGCGGCATATAACCCATCTCACCTCCTTTAATAGCAGATCCGCGATCTTCCGAATACGCTACCGCCAGAGTGGAGAAACGCTCGCCTTTCAGAATCCGCTCACGGAGGTTTAATAGTTTCTCTTTCACTTGAAATTCCGCCTCCGCAGCTTCGAGAGGAGACAATACAAGCTGACGATAAATAAACTGCTCGGGGAGCATTTGTAAGCTATCTGCGGGTTGTGAGGCAAAATATGCCCTCACCTCCGAGGGGGTGACCGAGACTTTGTCTACTATTTTAGCGCGCACTTGCTCCGATCGCCGTTGCTCACCAAGGAGCTCTGCCATTTCTTGACGGATCTCAGCTAGCGTTCGTCCATATTGCTTTTCTAATGCTTCTTCGCTTCCCGCTTGTTGTATGTAATGTGCTAGTCGTTGCTCAATCTCTTGCGAATTATCGAGCGACTGTACGGGGATACTGTCTAAATCAGCTTGGTCTAAAAGCATGTAGTGCACCAACAGCCCTTCTAAAACTCCGCAAGCCGTATTTTTTTTCACATCGGCATTCTGTATACGAGCGCGTACCATCTCCATTTCCACATCGGAATAAAGGAGCTGCCGCGTCCCCACATTGGCTATTGTACCATCTAGTAGCTGAGCATTAGACGCACCTAAGACACCAAAGAGCAACGACGTTAAAAAGGCGAAACGCTTTTGTAATACTCCCATCACAAGCGATACGTTAATTTTTATATTTCACAATTCCAGATGTTTGGCCTTCCTGCACAATACTTTCTTCCAGCACTCGCAGGAGGTTTACTTCGCGACGATTAAGTATGATGTTGTGTACCTCTGAACGCACATACTCATAAGGTGCCAATTCGCCCACAGCTTTCCACTCTTGGAACGAGAGGAGATAAACGATGCCATTATCTACGAACTCCGCCGTACGTGCCCTTCGGTTAGCAAAAGTTATATCTACGTCTGCGGGCAGATACTTTCCAAGAGCTGTCAGAGGCGACCACGTGTCGGGCATCACGAGGAACTGTATGCCCGCTTTCATGGAAAGACTCGAGAGACGTTGCATGCTTTCATCGCCCTTACTCAGAGTATAATCTTGTTTAACTTCTTTGAGGTACTGACTATTCTCAGAGATTGTTAACAACAATACACGCACAAGGGTACGCTTTAGTATAAAGAGTTCACTATTCTCTTCGTAGAACTTCT
>CAJPTS010000263.1 GCA_905373625.1 Bacteroidia bacterium | reverse complement strand
CTACTAGACGAGGGCATTGAGCACATGGATGCTTTCGTAGCCGCTACAGGTAACTCTGAGACGAATATTATGGCCTGTCTGATGGCTCGCAAGGCGGGAGTCCCACAAATCATTGCCGAGGTGGAAAACATAGATTACATCTCGCTGGCAGAGGGGATTGGTATAGATTCGGTCGTCAACAAGAAACTGATTACGGCATCACGGATCTTCCAATTCACCATGGGGAGTAATATATCTTCTATGCGATGCCTTACCAACCTCGATGCCGAAGTACTCGAATATGTGGCTTGTGAGGGATCCCCCGCCACGCGTGGTCGTATAAAAGACTTGAACTTCCCGCGTCTAACCATTGCAGGGGGGATTATACGAGGGCATGAGGCATTCATTGCTACGGGCGAGACCGAGATTCAGACAGGCGACCGCGTGGTAATATTTACCATGAACCCCGCGCACGATCGTCTCGACCGTTTTTTCTCGTAATACTCGTTTCAAAGCTTGTGTACTCTTTTACAGCGAAAATGAGCATACACACAGCATCTTACCTCCATTATATTTTCTTTAATTACTTGCATATCCTGCAAGCCATAAGAAACTGCACGATCTTAGTCTGATGAACACTTATTACCAACCCTCTCTGTGCGAAGGAGACAATTATCTCACAGAGGAAGAAGCGGTGCACTGTGCCCGCTCGCATCGTTCGCGTGTAGGCGATTCTGTAGAACTCGTAGACGGCTGCGGACATCGTGGTTCGGGCATTATAAAATCTATAACCAAAACAGACGTGGCGGTTTCTGTCTCAAATTTGATAACAGACCCGTTACAACCTTGTGAACGCACGTGGCTGTGCTTAGCCCCCACCAAACAAATGGAGCGCACGGAGTGGATGCTTGAGAAGGCGGTAGAAGTAGGTATCGGACGCATAAGTTTTTTCTACAGCCAGTATTCCGAGCGTAGGACATTGCGCTTGGATCGTTTACGACGCATTGTTATAGAAGCCTGCAAGCAGTGTCGGGCGAGTCGTTTCCCACTTTTAGATGAACCGAAAGCATACGAAACGCTACTTCACGAAGACTCTGAGGCGTATTCTTTGGCATTTGCACACTACACACAAGAGGATTTGCGTTCTTTAGACGTGTTTGCCGCAAATGCTCCTCATCCTGTCAAGCTTATCGTAGGACCCGAAGGCGGGTTTACAGCTACAGAGTATCGCGCAGCTCTGACCTCGGGCTACGAGGGGGTATGCATCGGCGATCGACGCTTACGTACCGAGACGGCAGCCTTAGTGGGCGTCATTTTGATTGGCGAACATTGCAATTGTTAGTTTACGCACAAAAAAACGTAACATAATTTATAAATTACGGTTTCTATATTTAGAAAAGAAATTTTTAGTAGGAAATGTACGGAAGCGAACCTCAACTTTTGTTAGTAGAGAAGGATCAGAGCTATGGTAACCTTATGAAGGGATACTTTCAAGCATTGCATTTCAATGTTGTCATGGTGCTGAGTTGCGACGAGGCCATCCGCGCTTGTAATACCGAGCGTTTCGACTTTTGTATCATAGAAGTAAACCTCCCCGATGGCAACGGTCTCTCGTTAGTCACACATTTACGCGAACATAACCCTTCATTTCCCATAATTATAGTTTCGGAGCTTACATCGCAGAGTGATGTACTGAATGGCTTACGGAGCGGTGCCGACGAGTATATTAAGAAGCCTTTTGACTCTGAGGAGCTAACCTTGCGCGTCTACGCTTTGCTACGTTTAGCATATCCCGTTCAGCGTAATTCTAATGACTGCGAGACGTTTGATATTGGTTCTTACAAGTTTGATGTAATACATCAGGTTCTGAAGCGTCCTGGTTTCCAAGATAAACGCTTAACGGCGAAAGAGTCTGAGCTTCTACGCCAGTTGGCTTTACACATGAATAATGTACTCCCCCGCGAATATGCCCTAAAGATGGTTTGGGAAGAGTTTAGTTCGTACAATTCGCGTAGCATGGACGTCTACATCACTAAGCTGCGTAAGCTCCTCCGTGATGACCCAAACGTGGAGATCCTCAACGTACGTGGGAAGGGGTTCAAGCTTGTGGTATAGAAAAAGCTCGGGCTTTCAATAATTTGTTACCTTTGGAAGTCTAAAAGAGCGAGGTATGGGTGTTAACGAGTTGGTCGAGCAGTCCTCTCTTGACGATTTATGGATAGAGGGTACGCACGAAACTTTGAGCATAAATTTGTTGGCAGAGGCAGGCATGATGTCTTTCATGGGCGTATCGCTCTGTAGTAATGCTCACGACGTGTACGCCGAGAGCCTAGACTGGTTAAGACGATACGCGCTCACCCCCGCTCAGCAGACGCATGTGCTTTTTGCTCTGCATTACTATAATACGTCCACGTCTAAAGTAATACTCGAGATCTTGCAGATCTTGGAGTCTATCCTGCGCGCGGGAGGCGAGGTATTGGTGCGGTGGCAATTTCGTACCGAGGACATGGATATGGAAGACGCGGGGGTTGAATTCTCAGAGAATACCATGATACCATTTCAGCTAGAAAGAATCGGTGATTAGGTC
>CAJPTS010000262.1 GCA_905373625.1 Bacteroidia bacterium | reverse complement strand
GATATTAAACGCATTGCGTAAAAAGAACACCGTATGGTGGGGTGAGTATTGTTAGTCCAATGTGAAACGTTGAGCTATGGACAGATGAACACTTTGCGCTACTAATCACTAATTTTGACGGTGTGTAATACACGTGACCCACGTACTTAGTACCTAAAGAAATGAACTCTTTCTACAAATTACAAGAAGAGGAACTAAAGCTTCGTATTGCAGAAGCCTTCTTTGCACAGTACGATTGTAATACACGTATTGGCAAATTGGACTTCTGTATCACGCAGAAAAATGTCGTCTCGCGTCCTTCGTCCTTTGATCTTAACGAATCTGAGACGGTTTCTTTGTTGTGGGCAGAAGCCAAGCGTGGTGTTGTTTCCGACCTTTACAAACCGCTTGTGCAGCTCATTCTGACCATTGGCAAAGCGCGCACCTTTGAAACCTACTTGCCTCCACCCTTTCTGGCAGCATTTGATGCGGAGAAAATCGCATTTATACCGTATAAAGATATTCTGCCCTTTTTCGCCCTTAATGACTTCAACTGGAATGTTGCCCCATCTGACGAGAAGTCGCGCGAATTTGGATTGTTGTACGACGCAGTAAAGGATACTTTAGAGCGTACCTCGTACATCTTTTACTACGATGTGCACGAAGCTGAGCTGCGAGAGTTCATAAGACAGCACTTGAGTGAGAGCTCAGAGCTCATACAGATCAATAAGAACAACTTCGTGAGCATTTACCAGCGCTGGACACAAAGTGTGAAACTCTCTATCGACGTAGATTGGGAACTATTGAAAAAACGTGGTCTGATTGACGGAGATTTCTTTTTAGCCGACTTGCTTTCTCGCGACAACAAAACGCTACGCGAAAGTCTCTTTGTACTGCTTAAAAGTTCCCACTATTTGCTTGATCGGCGCATAGACGCTAGTGGACTTTTCGATTACCGTGAAGCGCGCTTTAACGATGGGCAAAAAGCACATACACAATTCTGGGAGCACTACCAGCGTCCACCCAAGGAGGAGTTCTGGGACTATATTGTGAATCGGCGCGACCTCCTTGTACCGCAAGATCTGCGCGAGCGCAAAGGGTCGTTCTTCACGCCACAAATTTGGGTAGAACTCTCGCAAAAGTACCTAGCAGACCTGTTGGGAGAAAACTGGCAGGACGAGTACTATGTATGGGATTGTGCTGCTGGAACTGGTAACCTGCTCAACGGACTTACTAACAAGTACAACATTTGGGCTTCAACACTAGACCAGCAAGATGTGGATGTGATGAAAGACCGCATCAAGAACGGAGCTAACTTGTTAGAGAGTCACATCTTCCAATTCGACTTTTTGAACGACGAATTCGATTGCGGCAAGCTTCCACCAGACTTGCTCGCTATCATTCAGAATCCTGCGGAACGAAAAAAGCTCGTAATCTATATAAATCCGCCCTATGCCGAAGCTGGTAATGCCCGTACACCGCAAGGAACTGGCGAAAACAAAGGGCTGGTTGCACGCGGCAGCACCATGCACACTCGCTACGCTGCTACTATAGGAAGTGCAAGCAATGAAATGTATGCGTTGTTTCTCATGCGCATATACCAAGAGCTAAATGGTGCAATTTTGGGACATTTTTCAACACTAAAGGTTGTACTTGCTCCCAATTTCCAACGCTTCCGAGAAGTATTTCAGGCAAAGTTGGAAAGCCTCTTTCTAATCCCCGCCAACACGTTTGACAACGTAAAAGGAAAATTCCCTATTGGGTTCTTTGTGTGGGATACTGGACAAGAAGCAAATCTGAAAGCGATCACTGCCGATGTTTATTATGATTCCAAAACGTGTATTGCAAAGAAAGATATTGCTACCCAAAAAAAACAAACATTATTTATAACTTCTTGGATCTCTGAAATTTACAATATTTCTCCTATTATAGGAGTGCTTGCTTGTACGAGCAATGATTTTCAAAATAATCGTCGTGTTCGTATTACCAACCAAGCAGGAGAATCACATCATACATTCCTTCCAATAGCAAGAGAAAATTTGATCCGTTATGCCATTTCTTTTGCTGTTCGTCTGGCGGTAAAACACACATGGCTAAATAATCAGGATCAGTTTTTCTACCCGCAAAAAGGGTGGCAGCAAGACCACGAGTTTCAGAACAACTGTCTAGTTTACACGCTCTTTCATACGCAAAACAGAATATCGGCTAATGAGGGAATAAATCATTGGATTCCTTTTACCGAAAAAGAGGTAAACGCGCGCTTGCGCTACGAAAGTCATTTTATGACAGACTTCATCTCTGGCGCAGGTACAAAGTACGAGGTTCTAAGTACGGCGCAAAGCGATGCAAAAGAGAAAAGCAAGAAAGGTGTAGGTTCATTACGAAATTTGACAGAGGAGGAAGCGTTCGTGCCTACTGAACCGTTAGTGTTTTCAGCAGAGGCTACTGCGGTGTTTGATGCGGGACGCGAACTGTGGCGGTACTACCATACACAGCCAAATGCAAACCCCAATGCTTCCTACTACGACATTCGGGAGTATTTTCATGGGCGTAACGAAAAGGGTAAGATGAACCCTAAGAGCGATGACG
>CAJPTS010000261.1 GCA_905373625.1 Bacteroidia bacterium | reverse complement strand
GTTAAAACTGTAAAACTCAGGGATACGCCCTATTTCAAAGTACTTAAACTTTAGATGGGCATTTACCAAGAGTTCCCCTAGGGCGCGCGCATTTCTGTAAAGCGGGAGCGTCTTTATGGTATCAACGTTCCGATAAATATTTTGCTCCTTCGCAGACAACTCTTCGCGCCGTAGCGTATCCCAGACTTGCGCCGAGTATTCGTTTACTACGCTGTGTACCTGAACCTCATTCGGTACACGGAGCAATGCACGCGGGATAGGCTGATTAAGGGTGAGGGAGTCATAAATGGTGGTCTTATGCCCGAAGATCCCGAAGGTTTTATCGGTCAGTGAGAAGTCTAAAAAGAAATACTTTCGTTCTGGAAACCAAACACTCCCCGCATGGCGTTGAAAGCGCTCCTGTACCATTACGTAGTCTATAAAATTGAGATTTACGGAGCGATCTAGCTCATACTGCGCCTCGCACACAGCGTATTCGCGTGTATCAACCCAAATATAGCCCTTAAAAGTAGGTTCTTGTTTACGCTTAGGACGGAAGGAGATGCGGTAACGCTTTGTCCCTTCCACGATGGTGCTATCCACAAGGAAATAGTGGTAGTAAAATGTCCCGTTGTCATGTATGGGACTAACCAAACCTTGGTTGAACACGCTCATGTAATTCTCATAGAGGTTGAAGTCCTGATAGAGCTCGCCAGAGAACTCCGTTAGGTCATCACGTTCTACGCCCGACATACGCGAGGCATAAATAACCTCTCGCGACGCCTTTGGCGAAGTACTGTAGTAGTATTTGGAAAGAGACTCCGAGAGAAAGACGGGCAGAAACGTCTTTCCTGTAGCGGCATTGGTATCGATATTTTTGGAGAGAAAGCGAAGATCGCGAAAGCCAGGCGTGTCAAAAAACGTACTATCGATGTTGTTTACATCAAACTCAATTTTGTTATACACCTTTGCCGAATAGAGCGAGATACTCTTCGGGTTATTCTGAGCTTTATACTTTAAGACCGAATCGAGGATGGGGAGGGCGGGATTTACGTCGCGTCGTACGATGACCTCCTCCATAGCAATCTCGAGGGGCTGTAATTCTATTTTGAATTCCTGATAAACGCCCGTTTGTATGCGAAAGCGCTGTTCTACATAGCCTACCGAAGCTACAACGAGCGTATCAGCATGTTTACGGGTTTGAAGGAAGAAGATCCCTTCGTCTGTTGTGATTGTGCCTACGGGAAGTCCCAAGAGCGCTATGCTTACATCGGGGACGGGCTGATGGGTTGTGGCGTCATGTACCACTCCGCGTATGCGCGTAAGCTGTGCCGTAGCGGGAGCTATAAAACCGTGAAAACTAAAAAGAAATAACAGAGATAACGCAATAATATAACATGCGTTTTTCCCTCGTGATAGTAAACAAATATCCCTCATATTCTCACCTAACCGCTTTTAATAACGTAGTTGCGAAGTAAGAAGTATAATGAGAGAGTTAAGAATGAATTTTGTAGGGGGGAGTCGCACCTCTCCCGTAATTTATTAAATATCAATTTGTTTTGTAGAAACAATTGCTGATTTGCCTGTTCGCATAAGAGCGATGAAATAATTGCATTACCCTAGGAAGGCAATTATTATCAACTATTTCTGGGCGTTGCGGGCAACGCCCCTACTGAAACACCAAAAGAACTTCTAGCTTTTAGCTTTTCACTTCTTGCTTATTAGGAGTTGCAGCTGTTTCGCGCAGCGTAGAGATCTTGTTGTTTACGATAAATAGCATGCGTACCAATTCTTGTCGCTCCTCTACAGAGAGCCCTTCTACGCATTCGCCTATTACGCGCTCTATGGTTTCGTTAATTAAAGGGAGTACCCCTACGGCTCGCTTCGTTACATTCATGGTACACAAACGAGCATCTTTTTCACTCCGCGTCTTAACGAGCCAGCCTCGCGCTTCTAGTCTTGTGCTTTGACGCGACAGCGAGGCTACATCACGCCCACTAATTCGGGCTATGTCTCGTACACTTATGCCTCTGTTTTGCGCCACTTGTGTAAGTAAAATGGCGTCTTCAAAAGTAAGACCGCGGGTTGTACCGACATTAAGCGCCTGCCCTATAGTAAGCCGTAGCCCAAAAAAGGAGTGCCAAAGCGCTTGATATATTTCAATTTTAGATTCCATCGTGTACGAAAACTGGTTTGTGTGGAAGTTAGGAATTACTGGCTACAAAAAAGCCCTCGTATTCTTTACGAATGCGGGGGCAAAATTCAATTTCTATTGTAGCTTACTTAGCCGTTGCGTGTGAGCACCCCTTTTTGCCACAATTCTTCTCAGGCGTGCACTTGCATCCACCTTCTTTTGTGCTGCAATCACATTCTTTTTTAGCTGCTTCTTTTGGGCAGCCTTCTGCTTTGTCACACGTACCGTCTTTCGCTTTATCACAATTTGCACAATCGCCTTCCTCTGCTTTAGTAGCAACAGATTCGGTATTGTTCGTGTTCGTCGTGTCTGTAGCGGCTGGAGTAGGAGTGTTATTGCACGAAACAAGTGCAAAGGCAGAGATACTCAAAACAACTAAAATTGCAGACTTCAAAATTTTCATTGTCCTCAACTATTAAT
>CAJPTS010000260.1 GCA_905373625.1 Bacteroidia bacterium | reverse complement strand
GTTTTCAATCAGCGGAAGGTAGAAGACATTCTTCATCTCGTGCAAAGGCTCGTTGACAGCGCGCCATGTAGGGAGCGACTTATCATCAAAGAGTATGATCTCAATCTCTATATTGCCCGCTTGCGCTTGCTGTAATAGGGTTTCTACTAACGGCAGGACGTTCACATTGTGAATGGGGATGCAAATAGAGATCATTTTCACTTGTTAATGGATGGCGAGCTCAGTTCGTGGCATAGAGTTGTGGAACATTCTCGCGGTGAAGGGTGCGTATCTGATTTTCCACTTCTAATGCAATGGTTTCTAAAGATCGGGTATGCAATTCCTCTGGCGTGACTGGGGGCAGGATCTGTACTCGTATCCTGTTGCGTTTAGGCTCTAGAAAGTAACCTTTAATAACTTGTGCAGGTCCTGATACCACGATCGGGACAATGGGAACATTCGCCTCCTGTGCAATTTGAAACGCGCCTCGCTTAAAGCGTCCTACGGTTTTACCCCGATGTCCTTCGGGGAATATCATTATGCCGACGCCACGTTTTAACCAGTGCAGACAGGCAGCGATCATGCGAGAGGCGTCGCGCATACTAGCTCTATCGATCTCAATATCTCGCCCAAAAAAAAGTAACCATCCTACAAACGGGCGCGAAAATAGCTCGCGTTTTGCAACCCACTTAAAGCGTCGGTTTAAGCCAAGTAGCACTGAGATATCTAGCAAACTCTGATGGTTGGCTACGTATACACATGCTCCTTTGGGGAGGTTTTCTTGCCCTTCAATGGTATATCGCCAAAAAGGGCAGGTCTTCATATAGAGCCAACACCAAGTGTGCAGGGTGATACGGAAAGCCCGACGCTCGTAATCAAAAGGAAGTGCAATGAGCCAAACTATTGCACACAAGCTGAGCCAAAATGTGAAAAACACAAGCGTGCTTGGCCAAAAGAGTAGGTTGGCTAGCAGCTTCAGTATTTTGTAACGCATCCTGTCTGTTGCTTAGCAGACTACGTCGCTTAATTCAGGGCGGCGAGTAGCTTTTCAACAAGAGCAGCAATGCCACGTGCCACTCCAGCTATGTCGGAGTTTAGCATGTAACAAGGCGTAGTAAATATGCGATTGGTCGTATCTACACAAACCTCTCCCTCCGTCGTTAGCTGCACATTTGCGCCTAATTTCGCAGCTACTACTCCTGCATCACAAGCTTCCCCTAAGGTTAGGGTTACACTAGGTAAAACCTTAGCTAGAAGCATGGGGGCTATACAGAGTGCTACGATCGGTTTGTGAGCACTGTGGAATTCTTTTATGAGTTTCTCCACTTCGGGGAGTACTGTGTATGTCTCGCCCGCGAGAGCAAAAGTGCAAAGGTTTTTAGCTACTCCGTACCCTCCTGGGAAACACAAGCCATCAAACTCGTTGGGGTTTAATTCCGTGAGGGGTAGCGTGTCGCAACCGTTAATTCGGGTAGCCTCGTAGAGCACATTTCGTTGCTCATATTGCGGCTGTAGGGTATAGTGATTTATCACCTCGTGCTGGAGCATATCGGGCGCAAAACATTGGTACGTAGCGCCTTGTTTTGCCAACTCGGCGAGTAGTAGTACTACCTCGTGTATATTGTTACCGTCTAATCTGCCAGCTCCTGCTAGCACTATCGCAAAGCGTTTCATCGTAATAATTTTTCTTTCTAACGCAAATGTAATAAATGAATTGAGAAATTACCGTTTTCAAAATCCGCAGAGAGAAACGGGATGTTAATAACGAGAGTTCTCCCTACTCTGCGTAACGGATCACAAGTATTTTGAGAAGCCATTTGCACAGTTTTAACTCTTAACTTCCAAAATTTATCGTCAGTTCGTTGAACAATATGGCTTTCGCGTAGTTTTACACTTCAAAGTTGTGTATATCTTTACAAAAAGTTTTGACAGTATAATCTCTTAGTCGCCTATGCGCAGGCTTTTTCAACGGATATTCCGCTTCTATTACGAAGGATTTCGGAGTATGACAGTAGGACGCACGCTGTGGGTCATGATCCTCATAAAACTCACTATTATGTTCCTCATCCTACGCATTTTTTTCTTCCCCAACTTTCTGAACTCAAACTTCGACTCTGATGCGGAGCGAAGCCAATACGTATTGCAGGAATTAACACGACAAGGTAAATAGATGTTAGAGGGTGTAGATATCTCGCTTGTAGATTGGTCTCGAGCGCAATTTGCGTTGACCGCCATGTATCATTGGCTTTTTGTGCCGCTCACTTTAGGTCTTACGTTCATAATTGCGTTTATGGAGACTCTCTATGTGCGCACGGGCGATGAGCAGTGGAAGCAAGCCACGAAATTCTGGATGCGTCTCTTTGGTGTAAACTTTGCCATCGGCGTTGCCACAGGTTTGATTCTGGAGTTTGAATTTGGTACGAACTGGAGTAACTACTCATGGTTCGTAGGCGACATTTTTGGTGCTCCACTTGCCATAGAGGGGATTATGGCGTTCTTTATGGAGTCTACGTTTATCGCCGTGATGTTCTTTGGTTGGAACAAGGTGGGTAAACGCTTCCATCTGACTGCGACGTGGCTGACTGCCATCGGATCGAATATTTCGGCACTTTGGATTCTGGTAGCC
>CAJPTS010000259.1 GCA_905373625.1 Bacteroidia bacterium | reverse complement strand
GTTACGTTTTGGTTCGTGGCATCGGGCGGAGCTACGGTAGCTGTTAAGGTAGCTGTGCCACCTTTTGCCAAAGAAAGTTTAGTTTGTGAAAGAGAGACGCCTGTGGTGGGGACTGTTGCACCTACTGTTACAATCACTTTGCATGTAGCAGTAAGCGATTCATGTTGCGCATTGGCAGCTATAGTGGCAGTGATGGTTGCTGTTCCTTCTATCAGCCCTTTTACGGTCAAAGTGGCATTGTCTAGCACTTGTACAGTCGTCGGATTATCACTCACAAGAGTAACAGTTTCATTCTCCTCAAGTCCTTTTTTATTTAAGACAAGTACAAGCTGTTGATCTTTATTGATAGTGAACTTATTCTGTACAAATTCTATGTAATGAGTTTCTGTCGCTTCATCTCCAAAAATACCCCAACCCTTTTCTTCCCTTAGCTTTTTTCTTGCTATTCGTCCTTCTTTGTTATATTTCAGACCTGTAGCATCTAACCAGAACCTCATTTCACCGATGAAACAAGGTTTTATTTTTTCCTGTGCCGCCCAACCCGCTAAAGTCTTGGAATAATTCTCTACACTCAGTCCACAATTCGGCATCCCAAATCGACCACAGCTCTCAATTTTCCATTTTCCCAAGTTATGATTGAAAGAGCGACAGTCCTTGAAGATATCCTCCATTTCGTCGACATTACGCACATCCCAACCCGTTATATCAGCATTAAAGGCTGTACAACCCGAGAACATCTTCCGCATACCCTCGACATTATGTACATCCCAATTGCTAATGTCTGCATTAAATGCCGTACAACCTGAGAACATTTCGTTCATACTCTCCACATCAAACAAATCGGGACTATCAATTCCAGGGGCAAATTGTAAATTTTCACAATCTTTGAACGCGCTTCCCATGTAGCGCCAAGCCACAGTTCCAAACTGTTCTACACGCAAAAGATTTTTAGGAGTACCATATTTCATATCAATACCCTTTACTCCCACTGGTCCCGCTTCTATGAGAAGCTCGCCGTCTTCTGACGGGATATAAGCATAAAATGACTCTTCTCGCCACCCCCCAATAGAAACCGATGGTTCGGTTTTCAGTACCGTTCCATCTACCTTTTTAATCACCAGTTTATATTTTTTTCCTACTATCGGGATTCTCAGTTCGCTTCCCGCCTCACCTTTCCAACGTGTGATGAAAGGCTTTTCTGGAGCTGCATAATACCTGTCACTCCGAATATCCCACTGTTTTTCGTTAATCAACTTCTCACGCGCAACTTTACCATCATCATTATATTTCAACCCACGCGCTCGTAATACTAATTTGCTATTTATATTAGGCTGTGCAGCCCACCCCTCTAGGCTCTTGGAATAATTCTCTACACTCATTCCACAACCTTCCAGCACAAGCGCGCTGCATTTCTCAAGTTTCCAATTTCCTAGGTTTTGGTTAAAAGATGTACAGCCGTCGAATATATGCCACATAGATTGCACATTTCTTACATCCCAATTGCTTATATCAGAATTAAAGGTCGTACACCCCTCGAACGTCAGTCGCAGGCGATCCACATTACTCAAATCGGGCACGTCAATACCTGTAGCAAACTGCATGTTTTTACAGCCATTAAACGCATCTCTCCAGTCTTTCCAAGCTACTGTACCAAATTGTTCAACCTTCAAAAGATTTTCTTTGATCTCTGATTCTAGACGCCCTATTTGAATGCCCCAAACACCCGTAGGACCTGCTTCAACCAGAAGTTCTCCATTCTCATCTGGTACGTAAGAGTATGTATCTTCTACCCCTCCCCACTTGTTTGTAACAGATTGTACAGTTTTGAGTACAGTTCCATCAGAAGCTCGTTTTATCACCAGCTTGTAATTCTTACCCAGAATCGGAAACTTTAGCTCTTTTCCCGCTTCTGCTTTCCAACGTGTTATGAAAGGCTTTTCAGGAGCTGTAAAGTATCTATCATTCCTGATGTCCCACTGTTTGTCGTTAATCAGTTTTTCGCGAGCTTCTTTGCCAGCATCATTATATTTCATCCCACGTGCTAACAGCACTAGGTTCGGATTTATATTAGATTGGGCAGCCCAGCCCACTAAACTCTTGGAATAGTTTTCTACACTCATTCCGCAATCTTCCAGAGTGAGTCTACTGCATTTCTCAAGTTTCCAATTCCCTAGTTCTTGGTCAAAAGAAGTACATCCCTCAAATATATAGCCCATATAGGTCACGTTACTCACATCCCAATTGCTTATATCTGAATTGAATGAAGCGCAATTCCCAAAAGTCGCCTCCATGTCCTTAACATGTTGTAAATTAGGAATGTCTATATTCGAGGCAAACTTCATATTTCTGCAATTATAGAATGTATTATACATCCTCTTCCACGCGACAGTGCCAAATTGCTCGACAACGAGTAACTGCGACGCACTCCCGTACATTTTTTTTCCATGCTCAGCGGACATTACCATAGCTTCCACCCCATCTGGGCCAGCTTCAACTATAATTTCACCATCCACTGATGGTACATAAGTATAATATGGAGTATAAGACCTCCTCTCAATAGTAAGAGACGATTCGGTTTTCAACACCGTGCCATCTGCCTTTTTAATTACCAGCTTGTAGT
>CAJPTS010000258.1 GCA_905373625.1 Bacteroidia bacterium | reverse complement strand
TGCCCGTGCGCGCCAATTGGCTGGCATAATCTTGTTCTCGGAGTAGGGAAATGCCTAGATCCATGCGCGTCAGGAAACGATGCTCGTGCCAGAGTAAAAGCGGGTATAGAACTACTAGTAGCAAAAGTAAACCCAACAAAAGTTTCCACGTCCAAATGGGGAGCTGCTCGGCATAGTAGTGCTCAGCCAGAAATAGTAGGAGGACGGATGTGCCCACTAGAATGCTGATCAGAAAGCGGATGCTAGTCCTCATGGGGTGCGATAAAGAATAATGCGCAGGACAGACCAATCATTCGGAAGCTAGGGATTATTACATTGCAAAAGGGCGATTATAAACTGATGCTGCAAAGCGTGCCTCGTTAATTAGTCGCCTTGATGTTGTATTTTTCCAAACGCCTATAAAGTGCTGCACGACTGATACCGAGCTCTTCTGCTACTCTGGTCAGATTACCGTGATGTCGTTCCAGGCTAGCACGGATGGCTTCTTCCTCCATTTTATCTAACGTACCCAATGCGGCAGGCGTCGCCTCGCGTTGCGCGATCGGTGTGCTTTGCGAAAGTGCTAATTGGATGAGTGTACCGTCTATCGTATCACTATCGCATAACAACACAGCACGCTCTATGCAGTTTTTAAGCTCTCGTACATTACCTGGCCACGTATAGCTCATGAGTATACGACGTGCCGTAGCTGCTATGTGCAGGCTGCTGTAACGAGTATCTTTGCAGGCGAGGTCAACAAAATATTGCGCAAGTTGCTCTATGTCCTCGCGCCTATCTCGCAGCGGGGGGAGTGTTAATGTTATAAGATTGATACGATAGAGTAAGTCCTCTCGAAATGTATGATGCGCCACCATGGTCGGGAGGTCAGCGTTAGTAGCCGAGATAACGCGTATATCGGCTTTTTGTGGTTTACTATCTCCCAGAATCTCATAATACTGATCTTGGAGGACGCGGAGTAATTTTACTTGGCAGCTGAGATCCAGATCGCCAATCTCATCTAAAAAGATAGTGCCCCCATTTGCCATGGCGATGCGCCCCACGCGATCGGAGTACGCATCAGTGAACGCCCCACGCTTGTGTCCGAACATCTCGCTCTCAAAAAGTAGGGGAGACATCCCGCCTAAATTGACCTTTACAAACGGAGCTTTAGCACGCTTGCTACGCTCATGAATGAGTTTTGCAATGAGTTCTTTCCCCGTACCACTCTCGCCCAAGATGAGTACGGAAGCATGTGTTGGTGCAACGCGTTCTGCTATACGTAAAACGGATTGTAAGGCTTCGGAATCGCCCACAATCCCCGCCGCTCCGACTTTCTCGCTAGAACTCTTTTGCGATGACTCGTGTAAAGCGATTGCCGTTTCAATGCGCTCTAGTAGGATTCGGTTATCCCAAGGTTTTGTAATAAAATCAAACGCTCCTAACCGCATACCTTCCACTGCCAAGGAGATTGTCCCCCATGCAGTGAATAATATTACAGGAGTAGAAGGAATAAGCACTTTTACCTTGCGCAAAAGCTCAAGACCGTCTTCTCCACTTGTCTTGCTGCCATAGTTCATATCGAGTAGCAACAGGTGGAACTTTTCGTTCCGCACGTATTCGATTACTTCTGTGGTACTTGTAGCCAAGGTCACGTGATACCCAAAACGATCTAGCAGTAACGAGACGGCAGCACGGACGCTCGCATCGTCATCAGCCACCAAAATGTGGTATCCTTTTCCTTTTGCAAATTCTTTATTGGCTTCCATCCTCCGTTTTGTCTCAGTTACTCCTGCTTATAATTACGGATAACTCAATGAGATACAGCCAAAATCTAGAGACAAGAGATGAAATAATGACGCTGAGCAACTTTTAACTCTTTATTTGTTCCACTGGTGCACCTCGTCCCTACAAACGCATTGATTTACAATTATCTCTGGGCGTAGCAGTCAATGCTCCTACAAAGGCACTCTTTACTCTTGACTGATTTGTTGTACTCAGCTTGTTGCCTACAATTTCAGCGCCGCCATGTACTGACCTACGTACTTCCCGATCACGTCAAACTCTAGGTTGACGATCGTCCCTTCCATGAAGGTGTGAAAATTCGTATGTTCGTATGTATAGGGAATGATAGCAACTTGAAACTGTCCGCGCTGCGAATTCACCACCGTAAGGCTGACACCGTTTACCGTTATTGAGCCCTTTTCCACGGTTAGCATACCAGGTTGCGCATCGTAAGCGAAGGTATATATCCAACTCCCGTCCGCAGGTTCTACTCGTATACAACGTGCTGTCTGATCTACGTGTCCCTGCACGATGTGACCGTCTAAACGACCATCTAACTTCATGCTGCGCTCGAGGTTTACCTCGCTCCCCACCGTCAGTAGTCCCAGATTAGACTTGCGCAGTGTCTCATCTATTGCTGTTACAACATAGTAGTCGGGCTTCAGATCCACTACGGTAAGGCAAACGCCGTTATGCGCCATGCTTTGGTCTATCTTCAACTCGTTAATGAACGAACAACTCACCGAAAGGTGAACATTTCCTCCGTCGCGCTGAATATTACGAACAATGCCAATCTCTTCTATAATCCCTGAGAACATCGTATTAAACTCCTTATTTGCTTCAGTTTCTGTGCAAAATTAGCCTTTCAAATTGAGATCCCGTATTTCAGATACGGGGGAACGTGT
>CAJPTS010000257.1 GCA_905373625.1 Bacteroidia bacterium | reverse complement strand
TGGTAGCCAATGGTTGGATGCAGTTCCCCGCAGGTATGCATTTTAATCCCGAAACCGCGAGAAACGAGATGATTAGCTTTTCCGAAGTACTCTTTTCTCCTGTAGCTATCAATAAATTTTTACACACGGTTACATCGGGGTATGTACTCGCCGCAATATTTGTAATCGGCGTGAGTGCGTGGTTCATCCTCAAAGGACGCCATCTTTTACTTGCACAACGTAGTGTATTAGTAGCCGCGATTTTTGGTTTTCTTTCATTGATAGCCGTAATCGCAACGGGCGATGGTTCTGCTTACCAAGTGGCACAAAAGCAACCCATGAAACTAGCCGCCATGGAAGGTTTATACAAGGGACAGGACGGTGCAGGCCTAGTAGCCATGGGCGTTCTTAACCCCAGCAAGGAAATAGGCGATTCGCAAGATGCTTTCCTCCTAAAAGTAGAGATCCCGCGCATCCTTTCATGGCTCGGGTATCATGATTTCAATGCTTTTGTACCTGGAGTGGAAGATCTGCTTGCTGGCGGATTTACTTATACCGATGCGAACGGAAACCAAGTGCAGGAGCCCTCAGCACAGCAGAAAATAGAAATGGGACGTACGGCAATCAATGCATTACGTCGCTACACACAATACCGCGAAGCGGGCGACAAGGAGGGGATGGTCGAGGCAAAAAGTGAACTGGAAAAGAATTTCAAATACTTCGGTTACGGTTATCTGAATGATACGAAAAGTCTTGTGCCTAACGTACCGCTCACATTTTATTCTTTCCACATTATGGTAATTTTAGGAGGGCTCTTTTTACTCTTCTTTGTCGTGGTATTATACTTCACGTGGAAGCGGAAGTTCAAAGCGAGATGGTTACTCATTACCTCCATCGTCATGATCCCGTTGGTATATATTTGTAGCCAAGCAGGATGGATCGTGGCAGAGGTCGGACGCCAGCCTTGGGTAATACAAGACATTATGCCCACCTTGGCGGCAGTATCGCGTATTGATGCCAGTGCAGTGCAAGTAACCTTTGTGATCTTTGCTATACTTTTCACAATACTACTTATCGCCGAGCTGAGCATTATGTTCAAGCAAATAAAACTCGGACCTAAAGAGAAATAAGTAGGAGGTTTAGAAATGAGTTATGAATTTTTACAACACTATTGGTGGTTTCTAGTCTCCTTATTAGGAGCACTCCTAGTCTTCTTGCTCTTTGTACAGGGCGGTCAGACATTTATATTTAGCCTGTCGCGTAACGAGCGCGAGCGTCTCCTACTTGTTAACGCCATGGGACGCAAATGGGAATTTACCTTTACCACTCTCGTAACTTTTGGCGGAGCATTCTTTGCCTCCTTCCCGCTTTTTTACTCCACGAGTTTTGGCGGCGCCTACTGGGTATGGATCACCATACTCCTACTCTTTGTTATACAAGCTGTGGCTTACGAATTTCGCACTAAGCCCAAAAATGTACTCGGGAAACGGACTTTTGAATTATTCCTCTACTTGAACGGGATCTTGGGCACAATTCTACTTGGTGTAGCCGTTGGAACGTTCTTTACGGGCTCGGATTTTACGGCGAATCTTAATGCACTAACCAACCTAAACCAACCTGTAATCTCTCATTGGAACAATCCGTGGCACGGTCTCGAAGCCGTACTAGACGCACGTAATCTTATGCTGGGGTTTGCCGTGTGTTTCTTGGCTCGCATATTAGGGCTGCTCTATTTCATAAACCTCATAGATGACGAAGTTATCTTGAGGCGTACACATAAACGCCTACTTTACAATTCCATCCCATTTGTGATCTTCTTCGTAGCCTTTGTTATTTCGATCCTTCTAAGCGATGGCTTTGCACTGGAGGGCAGCAGTGCTTCCGCACGCGTCTTCTTACAACCTTACAAATACCTTATAAACTTCTTAGAAATGCCCATTGTACTGATACTATTTTTAGTGGGCGTACTGGCTGTACTCTTCGGCATTATAGCCACCTTGTTGCGTCGCACTCGACGTGGTATCTGGTACTCGGGAATCGGGACGATTCTTACCGTTTTGGCGCTATTACTCAACGTGGGGTACAATAACACATGTTTCTATCCTTCAGTGGCAAACTTGCAAAGTTCACTCTCTATTTACAATAGCTCCTCGAGCGAATTTACGCTTAAAGCCATGAGTATCGTCTCACTTCTTATCCCGATCGTGCTCGCGTACATTTGGTATACATGGCGTGCAATGGATAAGAAAAAGATGACCATTGCCGAGTTTGAAGAACAGGAGAATGGCGAAGAACAAGAACGTTATTAGGAGAAAGGGATAATAGAGATGGGAATTTTAATACTCGAACTTCTACTATGGCCAGCACTCATACTGGTGAGTTTCTTCCTTATTCGTTGGGCGGTGAAGAAGGTGGAGGAAGAGTAGACTAGAAGTATATGCGCCCAGCGGGCGCTAGTTAAGAGTTAAAAGTGCGTTTTTGGCTTTTGTTTGGGCGTTGCCCGCAACAAATTTAGGTACTAAGTACGAGGCTCCATCAGGTACTAAGTAAGCTAAAAGTAAAAAGCTAAAGGCTAAAAGTAGCGCAAAGCGTTTATTTCGTCTGTCGTCTCTCGTCTTTCGTCTCTGAAGAAGGGCGCGCCTCGCCCCTACTCTTAGATTTGCATCCAGAATCAAGACACAGACTCTA
>CAJPTS010000256.1 GCA_905373625.1 Bacteroidia bacterium | reverse complement strand
GAGGTTCGCCCTATTTTTTCTCCCAATCAAAAAAGTTTACCGGACACCAATAACTGCTAACAGGTTTCTGCTTCCTAAATAATGGCAAGGCACATTATTACCCTTACATACAAAGCGATGGTAAGTATATCCCAGGCAATAGGATAGAAGGACGTTGGGATGTACGTGGTAAACTCCTATACTTTGCAGAGGGGACACTCCCGCTCACCGCGATTTATGAAATTGAGATGAGAGACTCCATCTTGCTACTACATCAAACCAAACAGATGCAACGCGATTACATACAAGTTGTAATTAGCGAGTGCAACAAGCGTATTTCTAGGAAAATTGTACAACACGATTTCTTGGAATACGCTTCTGTACTCTCGCGTTTTACGGAGCAACAACGTATACTGGAGACGCTTCCCAATGATTTTTCGATGACCTACTGCTTCGTACAACAAAACGCCGAACCAAAAGAGATTACAGACGAGCAAGAGGCAGACCTGATCGCGCCGAAGAAAGAGCCACGCTATCAGTATACAGAGTAACAAGTTTTATCAGAATAAGAGAAGCGAACAGGTTTCCCCGTTAAGACGCGCTGCCATGTGCGTCTTTTTTATGCTATTTCAGCATATTCAAATACCAATCAACGGTATCTTCCAGTCCTTTTTCAAATGCAGTTTCAGGACGCCACTCCAACTCATTCCTTATTTTAGTGGAATCAATAGCGTAACGAAAATCATGACCTGCACGGTCTGCAACAAACTGTATAAGGGGTAAGCTCGCCCCCTCTTTACGTCCCAACTTTTCATCGACTATTTGTACGAGCAGACGCACCAGCTCAATGTTCGTCATTTCATGCCCGCCTCCGATATTGTAAGTAGTACCGATCCGTCCTTTGTGATATATAAGGTCAATGGCTCGGACGTGGTCGCCCACATAGAGCCAATCACGGACGTTGTCTCCTCTGCCATAAACGGGTATAGGCTGGTTTGCAACAATGCGACCGATTACGAGAGGTATGAGCTTTTCTGGATGCTGGTGCGGACCGTAATTATTCGAACAATTGGAAACGAGCGTAGAAAGCCCATAAGTATCATTATATGCGCGTACAAAGTGATCACTACTTGCCTTGCTGGCAGAATAGGGAGAATGAGGCTCGTATCGCGAAATTTCCGTAAACGGCAGTCCCTCAGAGGACAGCGCGCCATATACCTCGTCTGTCGAGATGTGGTAAAACCTATGCTGTGCATATTCTCCTTGCCAAGCTTCGCGCGCACATTGCAAAAGGGTTAACGTACCAAAGACATTGGTCTGAACAAATTCAAAGGGGGTAAGTATCGACCGATCGACATGACTCTCAGCCGCAAGATGAATGACCCCCTGAGGCTTATATTTGTCAAAAAGCGCACGGACACGCGTTAAATCACAGATGTCTACCTGCTCAAAGACATAGTTCGGATGCAATGCAACACTCCTAAGATTATCTAACGAGCCCGCATAAGTTAGTTTGTCTATATTCACGATGCGATAAGCGGGGTACTTTGCAATTAAATGCTCTATTAGATTAGAGCCAATAAAGCCTGCGCCACCTGTTACAAAGAGGGTTTGCGAACTCATCCTTCAAGAATTTGAAAAAGGTACTGACCATACTGATTATTGCGCATAGATTCTGCAATTTTCGACAATTGTTCCTCCGAGAGCCATCCCTGTGCATAAGCGATCTCCTCTAGGCAGGCAATTTTTAGTCCCTGTCGGGCTTGTATTACAGAAACAAAATTTGCGGCATCGAGCAGAGAGTCGTGCGTACCCGTATCTAACCACGAGAACCCTCGGCCGAGTTTTTCGAGCCACAATTGTCCTCGGTCTACATAGGCTTGATTAACGCTTGTTATTTCTAGCTCTCCGCGTGCAGACGGGCGTATGGAATCGGCTATATCTAGCACAGAATTCGGGTAGAAATACAGCCCCACTATCGCATAATTACTTTTTGGGTGCAATGGTTTTTCTTCGATTGAGATAACTTTGCCCGCACTGTCAAATTCTGCCACCCCGTATCGTTCTGGCTGCGTTACGTAGTAGCCGAAAATTGTAGCAGTATTGCTTTGAAGGCGTAGCACTGCCTGACGGAGGATCTCGCTAAAACCTTGCCCGTAAAATATATTGTCTCCCAAGACGAGCGCTACTGAATCTGTCCCGACAAAATCTCGTCCTATGATGAATGCCTGTGCCAATCCTTCTGGTCGCGGTTGTTCGGCATACGATATACGTATACCAAAATCCGCCCCATCGCCTAATAAACGCTGATACTGTGGCAGATCTGTAGGGGTCGAGATGAGAAGGATATCCTGTATGCCTGCAAGCATTAACGTCGATAATGGATAATAAACCATCGGCTTATCATAAATAGGCAAGAGCTGCTTACTTACGACATTCGTCAGTGGATACAGGCGGCTTCCCGTCCCTCCAGCGAGGATTATTCCTTTCATTCCGTTTTTCTCCTACTCTGTTCCTTTTGTCGTATTACCCATTTCCCAGCTTTCGTAGCCCCCTCGTGCACTAGTGTACCTGTAGCCACCAATCTCCGGAGGAGATAACGAACTCGATCCACCGAGAGTCCCATATGCTCAGCCATCTGTGTTGCAGTTAAAAGCGGTTCTGAGGCTATGAGCCCCAGTAGTTCAATTTCTAGGCGTTCTTTTGTGTTTTCTTTTGTGTT
>CAJPTS010000255.1 GCA_905373625.1 Bacteroidia bacterium | reverse complement strand
AGATAGACCAGCGAGAACCCCTTGGCAATCATCTCGTCATATATGATCGAAATAGACTTTACAAAGTTGAACGTCAAATTCATCTGCACCATTATTAAATTTTGTACTGTTTTACGCGATAAATACGTATTTGTTTTGTACTAAGGCTTTTGCGTGAGTCCTAGTACCTCTTTCCCCTGTTCAAAGCGAATATCTATGGGGATGTTGGCTTCCTGTATCTTCATCAGGTCTTCCGCCAAGAGTTGATCTACCACTCCTTCTTTCAAAAGCATTTCTGAGGCACGCTGATAATTACCATCTCCCTGTATTACAAGAATATCATGTGCCAGCCCTGCAACGGCTTCTGACATCTTTTCAGGCACGATACGGTAAAAACCAGTTACAGAATCTCGTACAAAAGCACCTTTGTCTTGGAAATAATGAAAGCGTACCATGTTCGCTTTACCATGTGCAGAGGCGGCTCCGAAACGTACCGAACGGAATATACCTGCAAGGAAGGTTACATAGTTATTCATCATATCATGCTCGGGGAGCTCGCCCATCTTTGCCAACTGTTCTAGCATAAAAATGCCCAAAATATCAGCCTTACCCTCTTCCATGGCAGAATACGTTTCGAGGAGAGCTTCTTGTGGAGTCATCTTCCCATCAATAGTCTTTTTAATCCCGAGACCGTGTGCCACTTCGTGGAACATTGTATTTTCAAAAAAGGCTTCGAAAGTAACAAAATTACGCTGTGCAGGATCTATCAATAGTCCCGCAATAGGTTCCATGATCATGTTAAATTTATACTGCATGGCATTGCGTAATTGAAGACGCCGTGAACCTTTCAACTCTTGGATTTTTTCGTCATTAGGTAAGTTGATCGCAATTGTTTTACTCCCTGCATTACAATCGCCTGCGTAGTAAACCACGTCATATACGCCTAGATCTGATTCTGCACCAGGTAATTCTGATTTATACTTGGCATCGACAGGTAGGTTCTTCTGTAGTTTAGGGAGGAAACTCATATAGCGACTCAAACGCTCGCTCCATTCCATGTCTTTGATAAGGACAAAAGCTTCGTGCGCTGCTTTATTACCACAAAGATGATCTTCGTAGTTTTCTATCGGTCCCACTACAAAATCTATCCGATTACTTTTCATTTCCATCCAAGCGGCATCACTATCATAGTAATTATCGGTGCGCAATGCCGTGGCGCGTAGTGCTAAGTATTTTGCCAAAGCAGGGTCATCGGCAAGCTTAGAGGCACTATCTAAAAGTCGTGCTGCTTGCTCAATTTTTTCTGCGTAATACTCATGATAAGCAATAGCAACAAGCTTTCCCTCGGCATTTCTCGTCAATACCGAATACATACTTTCTTTAAGCGGATCTTGGCATGCTTCAAACTCCTCCTTCGTCATATCCTTTGGGTAGAAATTCGCCCCGAGAGGTTTATCGCCGAATCCTGGCACAAAGGGCGCATTGCCATTGAGACGTTCCCACGGACCATAATTGATGAGTGCAAACTCTCGGTAAATATCGTTCGGGAGTCCCGCTAAAAAACTCTCTTTGTCTCCGAAGGCTTCTTTCCAAAAGAGGTCATCCATAATTTTAGCAGCATCAAAACATAAATTTAATACCGCTTTTTCCGAGTCTGTTAGGTGGTCAATATTGCTTTTCAGAGGCACTCTAGCAAAAGCCTCCACCTTTTGTTTTAGCTCCATTTCCTCCTCATTAACGTCTGGTTGGTTCGTAGCCGTGGGCGTACAACTTACCAATGTGGCTGTCAGTACAAAAGCCGTAGCAATTAGAGTACTTACGTGTCTCATTCTCTTCTCTATTTTGGTTATATCTATTTCTGTTCTCCTGCGATGTCATCAGAATTGAAACGAAAGCCTAAGCGTTTCCCCGTTTGCAGCTTACTGTTCTCAACCTTCGTGTTCATCTGCGATACGGTGGCAATCTTTACAATATCATAGGGGGGCACGAGCAGATCGAAATCCAGTGTGTACTGCATGGCCGTTTGAATGATATTTATAAGCGCCTCCTTGGTGATTTGCTGCGTCCCAAACGTACCGCATAAATAATCTGTTTGCCTTTTCCCCTCCACAAAATACTGTAGGTCGCGGTTGATAAAAAGACGACCCACCAAGTAGCCCAAGTCCTCGGCACGGTTATACTTAAACGAATCTGACAAGAAGTTATACATGTTGATTACTCCACAGTAGGAGTTCAGTCCATCTTTTTCTACATAGGAAAGCTTCCATATCGAATGGTCGCGATCAAACTCAAACACATTGGTGTGCATACTAAATAGCAAAACATCGCCAGCCAAACGGACTTCTGCTTCAAACTTGCCACGATCGCGATATTCCAGACGTACTCGTCGATCGAGCTCGCGTAAATAGGGGTTGAGATCATTCACCAGCTCGTGGAGGATCTCCTTGAGCATATTAAACGTCTCAAACGTATGGTCGTAGACAGCCATTTTTACCGTAGACTTCTGCACCAAAGTCTCGACAATCGAACGCCCTTTAGCGTCCAGTGTCTCAAGATTGATAGAGGAATTGCCTCCGTTCTCTTGCTCCATCACAAACTAATATCAGTTGTTATTTTTAGCGATTTTGTGCCGCGTAGCGTTTAGTAGGCGCGGGCAAAGAGTACACGACGTTGCGACGGCTTCCCAGTACGAATACAGCATCCCGCTTCGGGTACACTGTCCAAGGG
>CAJPTS010000254.1 GCA_905373625.1 Bacteroidia bacterium | reverse complement strand
GTCTGAAGCCGAACAGCGATTTCTCAAGACGGGAACTCAGTTCTGCGGTCTGCTCATGGGCGACCACTCTAAAACAGGCATAAATACCATGTTAAACACGGGAACGACGATTGGCGCTTTCTGCAACATATTTGGCGGAGGTTTTCCCCGCACATGGATTCCACCCTTCTCGTGGGGAGGTAGTGCAGGCTTTCAGCTCCACAACATAGAAACAGCACTGACTACCGCACGAGCCGTGATGGCACGACGACAGTGTCTCCTCACCGAAGAACAAGAGCAAGCGGCACGCAAATTGCATTGCACGCTAACAACCAAAGCATAATATTTTAATTGAGGCACGAATTCTCGCGCTGAAAGACTAAGGAGAAAAAGGTCAAAATGGCTAAGAAAAATCAAAACAAAGAGGATGAGGTAGTAATTCCGTCTTCTATAGACGAAGAGGCGTCCTTACCGTCCTCCTTTATGCCCTATACTCTCTCTGACCTCTCGCACGCGATGCTACACACGCGTCCCGAAGATCTACCACTTATAGAATTGCGTAACAACGTGCTATTTTCACGCACCCTCTCGCCCATCACGGTAGGACGAGAGAGAACAATACGACTTGTAGAAGATCTACCAAAAGATAAAGAAAATTACGTGGTTGTCGTCGCACAGCGCGATCCCGACGATCGCGTACCGAGACCAGAAGACCTATATGAAGTGGGAACGCTCTCCCTTATCGTCCGACAATTCGGTGTTGGAAAAACCGTCACACTCCTCGTGGAAGGACTGTGCCGCGTACGGATCACGAAGTTCATGCAAGGCGATCCCTATTATCGCGTTCAGTTTGATGAGATCCCCGAAGAAGATATAGACACGCCCACGCCTGAGTTAATGGCCGTGGTAGATCTACTCAAAGAGCAAGCTTTCGAATTCTCAGAGCAATTACGCGCACGCCGTCATGAAGTAGAAAACTTCTTTGACAAGCTTCGTAAATGGGGACCTGGAGCACTCGTAAACTTCTTATCTATGTACCTCTCTGTGCCCACATCACAGAAGTACGAGCTTCTGAACCTCCCCACAGTACTTGAGCGCGCACGAAAGCTCATGGAGCTCTTGCTCATGGAGGTACAAACGCGGAAACTTAAGCAAGAGATTCAGAATCGCACCAGACAGAGTATGGAGGACCAACAACGCGAATTCATACTCCAGCAACAGCTTAAGACCATCCAAGAGGAGCTAGGCGGAGAGAACGGGGGAAGTGACGACGTGCTCCGACTCATGACGCAAGCAAAAAACAAAAAGTGGAGTAAAGAGGTGCAGGAGGTCTTTGACCGAGAAATCGCAAAATTACAGCGCCTTAATACGATGGCGCCCGATTACTCTACACAACTGAACTACTTACAGTTTTTTGTAGCACTGCCGTGGGGCTTGCTTACCAAAGACAACTACGATCTGAAACGAGCACGAAAAATACTTGACGAGGATCATTTTGGGCTAGAGGAAGTCAAAGAACGTATCCTTGAGTATCTGGCTGTCCTAATGTTGAAAAAAGACCTCAAGTCGCCTATCATTTGTTTATATGGGCCTCCTGGGGTGGGCAAAACGTCCTTGGGACAGTCCGTAGCACGCTCATTAGGGCGTAAATATGCACGAATTGCCTTAGGCGGTATGCATGACGAGAGCGAGATCAGAGGTCACAGACGCACATACATAGGCGCTTTGCCTGGACGTATATTAAGTGCGCTGCGAAAAGTAGGATCATCTAACCCAGTCATTATTCTTGACGAGGTAGATAAGCTCACCGTTAGCAATGTCGGCGATCCTGCTGCTGCACTACTAGAGGTACTAGATCCAGAACAAAATTCGACGTTCCACGACAACTACCTCGATGTAGATTACGACCTCTCGCACGTACTCTTCATTACGACCGCGAATGACATCTCGACCATCCCTGCACCTTTGCGAGATCGTATGGAGATGATTGAAGTATCGGGCTACCTACTCGAAGAGAAAATTGCGATCGCTGAAAAGCATCTGATCCCCAAATTATTAAAGGATCATGGTGTCAAAAAATCGCAGTTCAATATTGCAGAAGACGTCTTGCAGTATGTAGTTGACGATTATACGCGCGAGAGTGGCGTCCGTAAACTCAGCCAACAAATTGCCAAATTGGTGCGTCAGCAGGCAAAGTTTATTGCCATGAAAACGCCCCATAACGTGAGTTTGACATTGGACGACGTCCGCGAACGATTAGGAAAGCCACGCTTCTTCCGCGAAGAAACCGCCTCGATACATCAGATCGGTGTGGCAATCGGAATGGCATGGACACAAGTAGGCGGCGAGGTACTCTATGTAGAATCTAGTCTGACTCCTGGGCACGGAAAACTGACAATGACGGGGAGTCTAGGAGATGTTATGAAAGAGTCTGCCACCATCGCTTTGCAGATTGTCAAAAGTATGAGTAAAGAGCTCGGAATAGATTCTGAAGTCTTTGAGAAACAAGACATTCATATACATGTTCCCGAGGGCGCCATTCCCAAAGATGGACCTTCGGCAGGCGTCACAATAGTGACATCTATGGTATCATCCTTCCTACACAAAGCGCCAATAGCGGGGATTGCCATGACTGGCGAGGTTACGCTACGCGGTAAAGTTTTGCCCGTCGGTGGTATAAAGGAAAAGATCTTAGCGGCAAAGCGCTCTGGTTTAACGCACATACTTCTCTCCAAGGAGA
>CAJPTS010000253.1 GCA_905373625.1 Bacteroidia bacterium | reverse complement strand
CGCGCATTGCGATCATGTTCGTTGTTTCACAACGACAGGGCTTTGCGCGCAACGCGCCTACAAACGCACTTTTAACTGACAACGGACACCACCCGAAGGCAGTGCCCGTTGTACAAATAGTTTAATAAAAAAGACGCTTATAGCTCGTATACTTCGCCGCTGCGTAACAAGTCGTCCATGCAATGCATCTTAGCATTCTTTTGTACATCGCCGATTTGGTCGCGTACGAGGTCATCGTAGGTTGGCGAAGGGACATCGCGTATCACGCCCAGAGCTACAGGGAGGTCTGGGTACTGCATGCCGACCAACAGCATGTGTAAACCGAACTTCGGCTCATGCGCATCGTGTACAAGGATGTTTTTCTCCGTATAGCCATCTTTGCCCAATTCTACTGCGCGGAGACGGAAACCATCTAAAATAAGTCCCTTGTCGTGGTTCTTACCAAAGATCATCGGTTCGCCGTGCTTCAGGTAAATTACACGGTCAGCGCGCGTTAACTTATCCGAGATAGCCGCATGCGCCCCATTGTTAAATATTACGCAGTTCTGCAAGATCTCAACGACAGACGTCCCGTCGTGTTTGGCAGCTGCCAACATCACCTCGGATGAAAGCGCCATCTCCACGTCCAATGAACGTGCAAAGAAATGTCCATGTGCCCCCAGTACTAACTCGCCAGGATGGAATGGTTGTTCTACCGTACCGTAGGGAGATGTCTTTGTAATTGCACCGAGTTTAGACGTAGGACTGTACTGCCCTTTCGTTAGCCCATAGATCTCGTTGTTGAAGAGCAAGATATTGATGTCAATATTCCGGCGTACGGCGTGGATGAAATGGTTACCACCGATGGCTAACGCGTCACCATCGCCCGTTATTTGCCACACACTCATGTTCGGGTTGGCAACTTTCAATCCCGTAGAAATGGCGGTTGCACGCCCATGAATGGAATGGAAGCCAAAGGTGTCCATATAGTATGGGAAGCGGCTCGAACAGCCGATCCCCGATACGACTACGAAGCGTTCTTTTGTATAGCCGAGCTGCTCAGCTACGAGCGGCATCGCTTTTTGCACGGAAGCCAAAATCGCATGGTCGCCGCACCCAGGACACCAACGTACCTCTTGGTCGCTCTTGAAATCGTTTGCTGTGTATTTGCACTCACTCATTCTTGTTTCCTCCCCACGTCTTACTTCAACTTCGTTTCGATATGCTCTACCAATTCATGTACCGTGAAGGGCTGTCCCATCACTTTGTTGTATTGTTGATATTCGAAGGCAGGTAGTTCCATACGTAAATAGTTAGCCATCTGCCCCATATTCAACTCTGCCACGATCAGCTGCTTAAATCCCTTGAAGAGGTCTGTCAAGTTGGCTGGTAAAGGGTTGATATAAGAAATGTGACACAAGGAGACCTTCTTACCTTTTGCTTGCAACTGTTCTACGGCGCTAGACGTGTGTCCGAAAGTGCCGCCCCAGCTTATAAGCAGGACATCGCCCGTTGCCTCGCCCAAGAGGGTTTGCTGTGGAATCATATTCTGCACCGTAGCCACTTTCTTAGCACGCAACTCGGTCATGAGTTGGTGATTCTGCGGATCGTGCGATACTGACCCCTTCAACGAATCTTTTTCCAGACCACCGATTCGGTGCGAAAGCCCCAATGTACCAAGGAAAGCCCACTCGCGTGCGTAGTTCTCATTACGCTTGTAAGGTAGGAAGCGCTCGCCATCTGGATGTGGCTTTGCGATGGGGGGATGAATTTCAGGATAATCTTTCATGGACGGTATGCACCAAGGTTGCGATCCGTTCGCGATAAATCCGTCTGTAAGAAGCACTACAGGAGTCATACGCTCCAGTGCGATTTTACTAGCCATGAAAGCCATGTCAAAGCAATCGCTAGGACTCTTGGCAGCTACCACCACGAGCGGACACTCGCCGTTACGTCCCCAGAGCGCTTGCATGAGGTCTGACTGCTCCGTCTTGGTGGGTAGTCCCGTAGAAGGTCCACCGCGCTGCACGTCTACTATGACCAGTGGCAACTCGGTCATCACTGCCAACCCGAGCGCTTCACTCTTCAATGAGAGACCTGGCCCAGATGTGGTCGTAACCGCAAAATTGCCTGCAAATGCTGCACCGATAGAGGTACAAATGCCCGCGATCTCATCTTCGGCTTGTAGCGTCTTCACGCCCAAGTCCTTCCGTTTTGCTAATTCTACCAAAATATCTGTTGCGGGCGTGATCGGGTAAGAACCACAGAACAATGGGCGTCCCGATTTCTCGGCTGCAGCCATAAAGCCCCACGCCGTTGCCGTGTTACCATTGATATTGCGATACAATCCGTGTTTCTTAACCTCAGCCTTGGGCACTTCGTAGGTGTTAGCTATTGCCTGCACATTAGAAGCATAATTGTAACCATCTCTAAGTACCTTCTTGTTGGCTTCAATCAGCTCAGGCTTTTTCTTGAATTTCTGCTCGAAGTACTTTTCGGCGTGCGTCATAGGCCGATCGAACATGAAGAACAGCATGCCCAGTGCAAACATATTCTTGCACCGCGAGATCGATTTGGCATCTAGTCCAGAGTCCTTAAGGCTCTCTTGTGTAAGAGCCGTGATGGGGCAATAGAGCACGTTATAGTCACTCAGATTAAGCTCCGCGATCGGGTCGTCGGTCTTAAAGCCAGCCTTTTCCAACCACTTGGGGATGAATGTGTCAGTATCGAGGAGTATCGTAC
>CAJPTS010000252.1 GCA_905373625.1 Bacteroidia bacterium | reverse complement strand
CCATTATTCGTAGTACCCCGCATGCCTAACCTAACAGCGGTGTGAAAAATAGAACTGAAATACCTATATGGGAAACCGAAACCGATGGTAACGCCCATTTCATTCAGTAAGTTGTTTTCAAGGCGAATGGGTAACTGGGTATAATAAAAGCCGAAACGGTACTGTACGCGTTTTAGGTAGTAACGCAGGTCTGTGGGATTAGGAATCCACTGTAGACCAGCATTGATCGAGTAACTAAGCCCATTTTTAGGTTGTGCAGCACTGAGGTCAAAAGTCGTCCAATCTTGCAAGGCGAAATCAGCACCATAGCTCAGATTGCGAGTTTCATGTAGAACCCCGATGCCATACTTAGGCGGGTATTTAACTTTTTGTGTTCCCTTTAGGAGGTTATTGGCAATCGTGTAGCTCGTGCCTAAGTAGACTTGAGTAATCTCCAAGCGTCTTTCAACATCAAGTGATGGTACAAATTCTGCAATTGCACCGAAACGGAGTAGCTGCTCTTCCTTAATAGGCAATGTAAACTGGACTCCGCCCGTCACCCCGATCCCGCGTATTACTTGGCGGTCATCATATCTGATGTCAGCATAAAGTGCATGATTCGGAATATAAAGATCTTGTGCAAAGTTCAATGAGCCGAAAAGATAACGTGCGCTTACTCCCACAGAGATATTAGCAATGGGTTTATAGGCTAGCCCCAGAAAAGCTTCGCTCAAGCCCCCGTTACCGTGATGGTGATAACGGATGTTGCCGATCTTACTCAATATGTTTGGGTCGGTCTCAAAACGAGTGACGTTATAGCCCATCTGGGAGTATGGTTGGAAACCGAGTGCAAGACCAAAATAACGCCAAACGGGGAACTGAATGGCAGCGTGATGTATATTGGCGGCGAGGTCAGAATGCGAGACGACATAACGCCCGCGGAGGGCTACATCGAGAATAAAAGACATAGAGTCTTGCGAAGAAAAGCTGGCGGGGTTGGCGCCGTTGATCATATTCTTATCGCGCAGCCCGTATGAGAGTCCTCCTAAAGCTTGCGATTTGGAATAACCGATAGATTCACGATCTCCGAGCCCGTATCGCGAGTAAGGGGAGTTAGTATTAACCACCTGTGCAGCACTATCTAATGTTAGAAGTAGCGCTAGGAGCGCGAGACCTCCGCTAATTGTCTTAACCATTACACATGAGTAGTTCATACAACCCCTCCAAGACCAAATTATGAACAACAAAAGTTTTACAAAAATAGAAATTTGACAGACATTCGGCGTCCCCCCCCGTTACCACAATCTGGAAATCATTATGCTTTTTCTTAAGCTCGCGAGTAATATATTCGAACTCTCCTACAATGCCTGCAACGATTCCCGACTGTAAACTTTGAGTCGTCCCCTTTGTGGTAAAAGGAAAAGAGGTTTCGCTTGGTACATTAACTAACGGTAAACGTCCTGTAAACGTATGTAACGCTCGTCGCCTCATATCAATTCCAAGAGAGATGAGCCCTCCGCAATACGTAGCACGTTCATCCAAGAAGTCATACGTTATCGCTGTTCCCGCATCTATAATCAGCACTGGAGAGGGTTTTACCCGTACGTAAGCGCCTACAAGAGCTGCAATACGATCGCTCCCCATTGTGGTGTAAAACCCAGCTCCTGTATTAAAGGGTACAATGCTATCGGCAGAAACGAGATGCAAATGACGGAAAGCTTGCCTTAATTCAGCAAGGAGGGTATCAATTTTTCCACTAACGTCGCATAAGCAACAAGCCTGAGCTCTTTCTTTTTGCGCGTAATCTAGAATTTCAGCCACTTGATTATGATCAAAGACGCAAAGCGTTTCAATACGTCCGTCAGCCGCAATGGCAGCCTTTAGGCGACTATTCCCAGAGTCTAGGAGCAGTGCTCGCATTTTAACTAGCCAAGTGAGTTAAAACCTCTTGCGCAGCTGTGAGCTCAGTAATGCCACGCACAACAAGACTTAAAGAAGTTTCAGTTTGTCGGAGCTGCGCCTGATTACCGAAGCTGGCAATATTTTTTAGAATACAACCAAATACATCGGTTGCATAAAAAGGCGAGGTCATTGGGGTTACAAATTGTAATACCATGATTTTATTTTGCAGCTGGATACGTTGTATGCCCAGTTTACGCGCCGTCCATTTCAGCTCGGGGATCTTAAGTAATTCGCGTGCTTCGTTGGGTAATTCGCCGAAACGGTCTTGTAACTCGGCAATGAACTGCTGCACGTCCTCGCTCTTTTGTAATGCGGTGAGTTTCCGATACAGACGCATACGCTCCGATGTGCTTTCTACGTACTCCGCAGGCAGATAGAGCGCCAAATCACTATCTACTACGCATTCGGAGACAAAGGTGTTTGCATCGGTTTGTTCTGATGTAAAAAGCTCAGCGAACTCTTCGTGCTTAAGCTCTTCAACGGCTTCGTCCAAGATTTTGTAGTAGGTTTCTAACCCCAAGTCGACAATAAAGCCACTTTGTTCTGCCCCAAGTAAATCTCCCGCGCCGCGGATATTCAAATCTTGCATAGCAAGGCTCATTCCGCTTCCCAAGTCAGAATATTCTACGATGGCTTTCAGACGTTGTCGGGCGCTCTGCGTTAGAATTTCCGTCATTGGGATAAGGATGTAGCAATACGCCTTTCGGTCCGACCGTCCCACACGTCCACGAAGCTGATGGAGGTCACTTAGTCCGAACCGATGCCCATTGTTAATGAAAATGGT
>CAJPTS010000251.1 GCA_905373625.1 Bacteroidia bacterium | reverse complement strand
GGGGTAGAGGAGCTCGATAAGGACGGACGACGACCTAAGCGGGATGAGCGAGAAAAGAAGCTCGCTGCAGCCTTTGACGAAACCACCATGTCGTTTGAAAATAAGGCACTCTTCCACGCTTTATATTCAGAAGACGAACTGGAGGATACCTTAGAGGTGGGCTCTAAAGGGCGTCAACATATTGGTTGCCTCGAGTTTGTGAAGTTCTTGAAATCAGAAGGCTTTGAGCACATTTTTGAAGATTTCGTTGAGGGCGATCGTTTCTTTATCGTCTCCTCCATCTTTGGTGGTACGGGCGCTAGTGGTTTCCCCTTGTTATTGCAAGCGCTGCGCGACGGCGTCTCCGATACCTTAATTGCCAGTCGTGGGATTCGTGAGGCACGAAAAGGCGCTATTACGCTCTTCCCCTACTTCCACGTAGAAAGTAAAGAGGGATCAGAGATTGACGGGCGGACGTTCAACCGGAAAATGATAACTACGCTCCGCTACTACAGCGATAATCTTGAGGGGCTTGATACATTGTACTATTTGGGTGATACAGAGCGTGCCGTGTACGACAATGAGATGGGGGGAGCTAATCAAAAGAACAATGCGCATTTAATGGAGTTTTTGGCAGCCACGTCGATTATTGATTTTATGGCGACCGAAAAATTTGATGATCATTACCGTGAATATGGGATGCGTTGGAAGCTTACCGAACATGCAGTAAATTTCCAAGACTTGGATATTAGCACCCAAAAAATTGTGGCACGACCGCTCACGCAGTTCTGTCTGATGCGCAACTATATTAAAAACGTAAATTTCCAAAAAGCTATGTGGTTTACACATCAGGGCATAGGAGAGATTCTAAAGAAGGACTTCTACAAGGATGGTCTCCTGAAAATCTTCAAAGCCTTTGATGAGTGGCTGACGGAGATGGAAGATAATACACGTGCCTTTGCACCCTTTAACTTGTACGCGAGCAAGGAAAAGCCGTTTAGCATAGTAACTGCCGTTGAGGAAAAGAAAGGTGGGCTTTTAGGACGTTCGAGCAAGAACTATGAGTATTTTACAAAAGCTCTGGATACGGCTGCGAGCAAAGTAGAGACAGACCGCGGTATAGCACTAGCTTTTCTCGAGTTGTTCTGGAATGCGACAAAGCCCATGGTCACGGGTGATGACGCGATTATTCAGTTCTCTTTTTAATACGTGAAATAGAAAAATACAATGAGTAAACAAGCGGATAACGAAAATATAAATCGTGGTGAGAACGCAGTACGTGCTATTATGCGCCCCGTGTTCGATCCGAATCGCGTTGGCGACGTTGCGGGATGGGAGCGTTCCTTAGCTTTCGATACCATGGCCATAGAGCGCCTGAAAAGTACCGTCGATGCCGAGCAGCTTGAAAAGTTAGAGTATACGCCCACGCCCTTTAACCGCATGGAATTGGCGCGAATCGCTTTCGAGTATGTAAGTGCACTGGCGGCAGATACTGACCCGATAGTCCTGCTGGAAGGCAATACGGCTTACCATCGTCTCGTCTCGGAATGTCTCGACGTGGGCGAGCTCTTCTTCTTCACAGAGAAGCACGAGAAAGAATTACAGATTATTGAGTGGAATAGGCGTAGAGATCTTGACGCGCTATTAACCGCGTCTAACAAGCAAAAATATCTCGGTTATGCGCTTAATATGTTTATGGGGCGTAAACACGAGGACGAAGCGTTAGGTATTACCCCCGCGTCAATAGAAAAGATTTATTTGCTGAACTACCCGCATATAGGTGGTGCTAATGGCATGAAGATTTTAGGAGGTACATCGCCTTATACACTCTTCTTTGCTGCCGATTGCGATAAATCTTGTGCTAATTTCACTCACGGCGAGCATCAGACGTTCTCCGAAAGACCAGTTCCCCTCTATCGTCGCGATCCGCTTTATATCAAATTCTGGTTCGCACTAAAGCACTGCTGGCAAACGATTACGAATCAAGATCGCGGGTTCGGAGACTGCTTCCCTGTCCTTGATACCTATCTGAAAGTTACGTACGAAGCAATTAAGAGCAAGAATCAGCGTCTAGCGTCTTCGTTGCAAGGCGAAGCCACGGAGACTTTGCTGGACTATTGGACGCGCCTCTTACGCCCCATCAATGTGGGACGCGACGACGATAGGCAAATGCTCGAGCCGCTACCAGGTTTCTTCTTAAAACAGTTTCCTGCCATGGACGCTGCAGCTGATAGTAGCTTTACCATATAGCCTACACATATAATGGGGACGGCGCTACTCCCACTCATTTTCTCTTTAATTGAAAGGAAGATGTAATACGAGCAGATGATGTATACGACTACGACGTTCAACAAGAAAATCCTCGAACCTTATTCCGATCCCCAACCTCTTGTATAACGGAGACTGCCGAGCAAATCTATAAAATACCCGTATCTGACCGAAGGTGACTTCTTTTACGATACGATTATTCTTAACGAGGGAGCTCCAGACGAGCACTACTTCTACGGTAGGCAAAACAGTCAGAAGTATTCGGTACTTCTTGCCCACTAAGCCGAATCATATTTTTTTAACTGAAAACACATAATTTTATTGCCGATCTATATAGAAAATGGCAAAGTGTATTATCTTTGTTTCTGTTTAACGAAAACTGTATGTGAATGCGAATATTTACGGTATTAACTAGAACACTTTTGTTGAAGTGACCCCAAAAAGTTGGACAGGTTATTAACTAATTACTTTGTGAAAGAGT
>CAJPTS010000250.1 GCA_905373625.1 Bacteroidia bacterium | reverse complement strand
GGTATGTATTGCTCATTAACGTTTACTTTTCGTCTCATGAAAAATTTTGTTTTTACACTTACGTTGCTCTGTTTGGCTTTTGTAGCCTTTGCACAAGAGGAAATTTATGATCTCGTTGTAAAGAACGAACAAGGCAAAGAGGTTGCGTTGAAAGAGTATAAGGGGAAAGTACTCCTCATCGTAAATACTGCTACTCAGTGCGGCTTTACTCCGCAATACGAAGCACTCGAAAAACTATATGTGCAGTACAAAGAAAAAGGACTCGTTGTTCTTGATTTCCCTTGCAATCAGTTCGGCGAACAAGCACCTGGTACAATGTTAGAGATCAAGAACTTTTGCACGGAAAAATATCACACCACATTCCCGCTCTTTGAAAAGATCGAGGTCAACGGCAAAAACGAATCACCTCTTTACACCTACCTAAAAAGCAAAAAAGGATTTGAGGGCTTTACGGGCGAACGCGCACAACGCATAGATGCTATGCTCAAGAAACAAGATCCTGATTACGCAAGCAAACCCGATATAAAGTGGAACTTTACGAAGTTTCTTGTAAACAAAAACGGAGAAGTTGTTGCTCGTTTCGAGCCTACAGCCGATATGGCGGAAGTAGAGAAAGCTATTAAAGAATTGCTTTAGCTCTACAACACATTTTCTAGCGAATCTCCTTATTTTAGTACAGCATTGTAGAAAGGTGCCGATTCATTTGTACTAGACTTTATGCGAGCCTAGAAAATCTTTATATCTTTAAGTCTGTTGCAGCATCTTTGCAGATGCCCGCATAAGAGTTTAAGAAGGAGAGCAATGGAGTATACTGAAAATGTGTTGAATATCGTAACAGCAAAGGCGTATAAAGGTATTGAGCGCGAATGGATAGTAAAAAATATCCGAGGAGGCGAAGATTATAAAGAGATAGTCGAACGTCTTAATGCCACTCCCCGCGAGATAAAAATAACGCACGCAGACTTCTTGCAACGTCGTGACGCATACGAAAAGATCCTTATTCAGCGCATGAAGCAGCATTGCGACGGTATCGTGGCACGTGGCGATGCTTTGTTCCCAGCTCTGCGAGGTAATGCTTCCGACAAAGAGATCCCCGTATTTATATATTACTTGGGCGATATTTCTCTATTGCAAAAAACGAATAAGTGTGTTGCCGTAGTTGGCTTGCGTAATCCGAACGAGGATATAGAAAATAGAGAAAGAGCTGTTGTGCGCCAATTGGTGGAAGAAGGCGCAATCATCGTTAGTGGGCTTGCAATAGGTTGTGATACTATTGCCCACCGCGAGACGCTGAAAAGAGGCGGGAAAACCGTTGCTATACTCCCAAGCCCGCTCTCTCAAATTGTTCCCGAATCTAATGTACAGCTTGCCGACTTGATTGTTGAAAACGGAGGACTCGTACTCAGCGAGTATGGCAACGACGCTTTAACACATACGGAGCGCATAGAGCGTTACATGGAGCGCGATAGGTTACAAGCACTATTTTCCGACGCAGTGATTCTTGCAGCTAGTTATGCGCGCGATTCGGCAGAGCGACCTGAGAACGTACAGATCAAGAATGAAAAACTGGACAGTGGGGCGCGTTTTGCCCTTGAGGCGGCACATAAGTACGGCATCCCGCGTGCCGTGATGTATGATGTTGCATTAGACGCCCACAAGCCTATGTTTGATTTGAATCGCGATATCATAAAAGAAGATAGCAGTGTAATTCAAATTACAGAATCCGAGCGTGCGGCATCACTCCTCAAATTGCTGAGTTAGACGTTTATTTTTGGGGAGGCGAAACGAGATTCGCTCAGCTATTCACAAAGCGTTTGTTTCGTCGCATGTCTTTAATGAAGGGGGTAAAGGTGATTAGAAAGTGCATGTATTGCACTTTTTTTAGCCTTTATTTGTTTATCACCTTCGTATCTAATTCCGTCTTATAGCTGAGGGAATATCCCTAACAGGAGCTTGGCTAAATTATCGCTAGCGCGCGCCCCAACTTCTTGAACTTCGTCGTGCGAGACCGCAAGATGTTTATCTAATCCGCCTACATTAGAAATCATAGAGAAGGCTAGCACCTTCATGCCACAGTGGTTAGCTACAATTACTTCTGGCACGGTAGACATCCCTACAGCATCTGCTCCTATCGTGCGATAGAAATTGTATTCATGCGGCGTTTCAAAAGATGGTCCTGTTGTGCCCAAATAACATCCTTCGTGTAAGGTTATTTTTTCACGTTGTGCTACTTCACGTGCTAACAGGATTGAATCTGATGCATAAGCCTGATGCATGGTGGGGAAACGTGGTCCGACCTTGTCGTCATTTGGTCCAATTAGTGGATTTGGCATCAGGTTAATGTGGTCGGTAATTAGCATAAGATCGCCTGCCTGAAAGGCGGGATTCACTCCACCACTCGCATTGGTCAGCACCAAACGCTGCACGCCAATGGCGCGTAGTACTCTAACATAAAAAGTGACCTCTTGCATATCATAGCCTTCGTAGTAGTGCCAGCGTCCGCGTAGGACAAGCACTCTAACCCCATTGATTCTGCAATAGGATAGTCGCCCTGCATGCCCTGCAACAGACGAACTGTGAAAGCCAGGGATCTCTTCGTATGGTACCTCTTGTTCTATTTCCGCTTGTGCCATAATTGAGTCAAGCCCTGAGCCGAGTACAAGAGCCAATTTTGGGGCTTCGGGAAGACGTTTACGCAAAAAATAAACTGCGCGTGCTTCAATTCTTTTCAAGTTCATTTTTCAAAATACTCTCCAATTTTTCTTCAGAGCCCCACAAC
>CAJPTS010000249.1 GCA_905373625.1 Bacteroidia bacterium | reverse complement strand
GGCTTTACTTGGTACTTAGTACCTAGTACCTCGTACCTGATGAAGCTTTGAACCTTGTACTTAGTTTTGTATCTTCGTAGCATAAAAAGGTATGCTAGAAGATGGCAGCACGAAAGAATTTACCCATCGGGGTACAAGATTTTGAGAAACTTCGCACGCGTAAACTTCTCTATATTGATAAAACACAGTATGTTGCAGACTTACTAGAAGGGGGAGGGATCTATTTTCTTAGTCGTCCCCGTCGCTTTGGCAAAAGTCTCTTCCTCTCAACCCTAGAGGCATATTTTGAAGGGAAGAAAGAACTATTTGCGGGACTTGCGCTCGAGCAAGCTGAGCAAAAGCTTGCAGCAGAGGAGGAACGTGAAGCTTGGGCGACGTATCCCGTATTACATATCGATTTGAATGCCAAGAACTACATAAATAATGAGAAGCTTATAGAGCGACTTTCGTTCTGTTTGGATGACTTGGAAAGAAAGTATGATGTTCGTAACCACTATAAAATTCCCGAAGATAGGTTTCAGTATCTAATAACGACGCTATATCAAAGAACAGGGAAACAAGTGGTTATACTTATCGATGAGTATGATAAACCCCTGATGGATGCACTCCATCTTCCCGAGTTGTATGAAACTTATCGAGGCATACTTCAGGCATTTTATTCCGTAATTAAGAACTGCGATGCATACCTGCGTTTTGTCTTCCTGACGGGCGTCTCTCGCTTTGGTAAGTTGACCATTTTTAGCGGGCTCAATAGCCTCATGGACATTACTATGGATGATCGATATGCTGGAATTTGCGGAATAACAGAAGAGGAGCTTCTACAGAACTTTGGTCCTGAGATCGAACTACTTGCAAAGGAGCAGGCATTGTCATACGAAGGCGCTTTAGCCGAACTAAAAAAGCGTTATGACGGCTATCAGTTTACTGATGAGGCGGGCGTGCACGTATACAACCCCTTTAGCCTGCTTAATGTGCTTCAAATGAAAAAATTTGATGATTACTGGTATGCCACAGGTACGCCCACCTTCTTGGTCAAATTCCTTCAGGATGTGGGTTTCTCTCTGCCAGAGTTGGATGGCGATGTAGAGATGGCAAAAGAGGACTTACAAATGAGCCCTATGGAAGTTAATACGCCGATCCCAATTCTTTTCCAAGCAGGTTATTTGACCATTAAAGAGTACATCGCAGATGATGACGTTTATCGCCTCGGCTTCCCGAACGAAGAGGTGCGCTATGCTTTTATGAAAAACCTACTGAAAGGCTATTTCAATTCTGTAAAGAGCTCTGGCGTTGAGATTGCTCGCTTCCTTCGGGAGATTCGTGCAGGGAACGTGGATGCTTTCATGAAGCACTTGCAGTCCCTCATTGGGGGCATTCCATATAGCAATAAGAAGAAAGAAGATTACCGCGAGGAGAACGGCGAAGTGGCCGTTTATCTTGTCTTTTCTTTGATGGGAAAGCGTACAGAGACTGAGGTACATACTCCAGGCGGACGTGCCGATGCTGTTGTACACACCAAGGACGCCATTTACATCTTTGAGTTCAAGATGGAGGGCACGGGTACTCCCGCAGAAGCTCTCGCTCAAATTAAAGAACGGGGGTATGTAAACCGTTACCTCGCCGAGGGTAAAAAGATCGTATGCATCGGTGTGACCTTTGACCCAAAGACGCGCAATATAAGTGATTGGCGCAGCCTTGAAGCAAGTAAAAAGTAAAAAGCTAAAAATAAAGACGACAGACGAGAGAAAAGCACGCAAAGCGCATTACAGAATGGGATTTCTGGGCTTTACTTGGTACTTAGTACCTAGTACCTCGTACCTGATGAAGCTTTGAACCAAATACTTAATTTTTGTATCTTCGTAATATAAAGGAGTATACAGGATGAATCAACTGAGAGAGTTACCCGTTGGAGTGCAGAGCTTTGAAATAATGCGAAGCGATGACTTCATATATGTAGATAAGACGCAGTATCTCTATAACTTAGTTACTAGTGGTAGAGTCTACTTTCTCAGCCGTCCTCGTCGCTTTGGCAAAAGTCTCTTCCTCTCTACCCTAGAGGCATATTTTGAAGGGAAAAAAGAACTCTTCCGTGGGCTTTATTTGGAAAAGGCAGAGGAAGAGCTTGCACGTCAGAAGGGGCGCGAGACATGGGAGACGTACCCTGTGTTCTATATTAACTTGAACGATAGCAACTACGAAGAGCCGACAAGCCTCCCGATATTGTTGGATGACCTGCTTTTCAAATGGGAGCAAAAATATGGAGCAGTTCCCTCCGAGCAAGATTATTATTCACGATTTCGTGGGCTCATTAGTCGCGCTTGTGAGCAAACAGGGAAAAAGGCTGTCATTTTGATTGATGAGTACGACAAGCCGCTATTTGATACGCTGCATCTCCCCGAATTGCATGAGAACTTTCGGAACATACTTAGTGGTTTTTACTCCGTGATAAAGGGAAGTGACAAAAACCTACGTTTTGTCTTTTTAACAGGCGTGACACGCTTCAGTAAGTTGACCATTTTTAGCGGACTCAATAGCTTGGAGGATATTACTATGCTTTCACAGTATTCGGGCATTTGTGGTGTCACAGAGACTGAGCTTGTTGAGAACTTTTCCCCAGATATAGAGGGGCTTGCTACCGAATCAGGAACTTCATCTGAAGGAGCTTTAGCAGATCTTAAGAAGTGGTACGACGGTTATCTTTTTGCAGAAAAGGGGGAGCATGTTTATAATCCGTTTAGTCTACTCAATGCATTGAAAAATAAAAAATTAGACGACTATTGGTATGCCACAGGTACGCCCACCTTTTTGGT
>CAJPTS010000248.1 GCA_905373625.1 Bacteroidia bacterium | reverse complement strand
TACGCTGCCAAAGTTGACAAGAAAAGGCTCTTGCCAAAGCGGCGCGGGCGGCTTAGGAAGTAGACTCTACCACTAGTAACTAAGTTGTAGAGATACGGCGTCTTATCTACATATACGAAATCATCGCTGCGCATAATTTCAAAGCTCTGCACCCCTATGGGCAATATCCGATCGACTGACATTTTTTATTTTTGTATGTACGAAGATAACGAAAAGCGCGCAGTCCCAAAAGAGAGACAAAATAAAATGCATTGCATACAGACAACACTGCAAGCAGTGTTGTAAAATATATTGGCATTAATGAAACTCGACCTATTACGGTGTGAAACAAATTAAGTTGTAACTCTATAGGCGCGGCACGATATTCGCAATACAACAAATTGTAAATTTGAAACGTGTACTACAGAAAACAGACACATTTGCAATGAAGAAGATACATTTTTTCCTGCTAGGGGGGTTGCTTACCCTCATTAGCACAAACACATTTGCAGCTAGTAAGATGATTCAAACCAATGCACAACTAAAGGGCGTTACCGTTTACCTCAACGCCGCAGAACTAACCCATCAGGTACGTCTGGACATCCCTCAGGGGGTATCTACGTTGGTGATAGAAAATCTTTCTCCGCAGGCTTCAGACGAGACACTCCAATTTGCCTTCGAGAAGGATGGTATCACGCTCCTTTCATCGCAGTTCATGCTGGAAGCCATACCTTTTGATGACCTCTCAGACTTAGCCCCGCTTGCCAAAGAGACCTTGTCAGAATACAACAAAGTGAGCACAGTACGTGGTAAATTGGCAGCAGAGAAAGTTGCCACGGAGGGGTTTATTGCAGGGCTGAATGTACAAGGCAATACGGGGTCTGAGGTCCTAAGAGGTTCTACACAGAAACTGAATGAACTGATGCAGTACATTTTTGAGAAACGGACAAATCTGGAAATGCAGCTTAATAAGCTGAACAAAGAGTTGACCAACTATGATCTTCAGCTCCAGCGGTTGCGCGAACAACTGAAAGACCAAGGCATATCTCCCGAGAAGACCTACCAACGTGGTCGCGCTGTACTTCAAATACGTTCTGCAGGTAACCTGACTACCGAACTAATGGTGCGTTATATAGCGAATGGCGCACGGTGGAATCATTCGTACGAGATACGCGGAGATATGTCTCAAAAGCCTCTAAAACTGATTAGTCGTGCCTCTGTAGCGCAACGCACGGGTTTGTTCTGGGAGGGCATAAAACTTCGTTTAGTTTTTGGTTATGCACAACTAGACCATCAGATTCCTACGCTTCTCCCATGGCGTCTACGTGATTATCGGAAAGTACAAGTGCGCGCTTCGAAAAGTTATTCGCTTGATGTTAGAGCAGAGCAACCCATGCTAGCCAATGCACGCAGTGCGGAAAACGAAGTGATGATGGAGATGGCAGACTATGACTCAACACTGGAGGCGGGTGATGTAGAAGTTACCTCAGACATGTTGAACGTTTCATACGAGATAAAGATACCTTACGATGTGCTGCCGAATGGTCGGGAGCATCAGATCGAGATCCAATCAATGGAGATTCCCGCAGCGTACAGTTATTTTTCTGTACCTAAGCTAAATACCGAGGCGTTCCTTGTGGCGACAATTAAAAACTACAACCAATATGGCCTTTTCAATTCGCCCGCACAAATAGTATTTGAGAAGATGCGTGCTGGTTCTACACAGTTGACTCCTACGAGCGAGACAAATGAATTGCCGATTACGCTGGGCGTAGAGCCTCGGATCGTTGTAGAACGTAAGTCTGTGTTTGATAAGACGAGCGATGTATTCTTATCATCGAACCGCGAGCGCACATTTACTTATGACATTCTGGTTCGCAATAACAAGAAGGAGGCTGTGGAAATGACTTTGAAAGATCAGTATCCGCTTTCGGCAGACGAGAATATAAAGGTGGAATTACTGGAGTCTTCGGGCGCAGAAGTAAATAGCACGAAAGGCGAGCTAACATGGCAGTTGCAATTGGGAGCTGGCGAAGCAAAGACGGTGCGTCTTAGCTACAAAGTTCGCTACCCAAAAACTGTACAGTTAGATTTTTAGGGCAGTAACAGATTAAACGCAAAGGGCATATCGCAGTATTGTTGGTATGCCCTTATTTTTTGCCTTATTATGCTCTAAAGCATTTATATTGGGATGTAGTTGTTAGGTAAGATAACAAGGCATGCGTCTACTGGCATGAAATATGCTTGTTAAGTGGTTAATAATCACCAATAATTACAGTTTATGAAGAAGTTCTTTTTATTGGCTATCCTCAGCGCTTTAACGCTGAGTGTTTTTGCGCAAGCGAAAAACGATAAAGTACAGCCTAAGGTTCTCGTCACGTACTTCTCAGCAAGTGGCACTACAAGTTCTGTAGCCAAGCTGATAGCCGAGGTAACAGGTGGCAAGTTGTTTGAGATTGCGCCTGCACAGGCTTATACCAGCGCAGATCTGAACTGGCGCGACAAGCAGAGTCGTTCTACTCTGGAAATGAGCGATAAAAGCAGTCGCCCCGCCCTCAAAGAAAAAGTTGCAGACCTTGAGGAGTATGATGTAATCTATATCGGCTTCCCGATCTGGTGGAATACTGCTCCACGTTTAATCAACACGTTCTTAGAATCGCATGACTTTGGTAATAAGAAGGTTGTGCCTTTTGCCACGTCGGGTAGCAGTTCCATCAAAGGGGCTTGCAATGATCTGAAGACGGCATACCCTAAAATAAACTGGGAGGAAGGCAAGTTGCTTAACAATGCGAAGAAGCGCGATGTAGAAAAGTGGCTTTCCAAGGAAGAATAATTGTCATACTATTCA
>CAJPTS010000247.1 GCA_905373625.1 Bacteroidia bacterium | reverse complement strand
ATTCTGGACGATTGCTTGGCGCTGCCTCTCCCATCGCGTTACTTGCTCTGTCATTACCGAAGCAAACATGAAAGTCTTATAGCTTTTAGCAATGCTCGGTTCTACGAGAATCGACTGCTATCCTTCCCGAGTCCCGATGACCGAATGAGTAAGGTGACTCTTCAACTCGTCGAAGGAACGTATGACCGAGGTAAGAGTCGTACCAATATGGAAGAAGCCAAAGCAGTGGTATCGGCAGCTATAGCGCATCTTGAAAATCCCGCCACGCGTACGCAAAGCCTCGGGATTGTAACGTTTAGTGTACCCCAGCAAAATCTGGTTGAAGATCTACTCTCTGCCGCTTTTGCCGAGCACCCTGATCTCGAAACCTTAGATACACAATCTTCTGAGCCGATTTTTGTAAAAAACCTTGAGAATGTACAGGGAGACGAGCGCGATGTGATTTTCTTCTCGGTGGGCTATGGTGCGGATGCTACGGGCTATATAAGTCACAATTTCGGACCCTTGAACCAGAAAGGCGGTTGGCGGCGTCTAAATGTCGCTATTACACGAGCACGCTATGCGATGGTTATCTATTCTACGCTACGTTACGACCAAATAGACCTCAAACGTACGCAAGCCGAAGGAGCTATTGCCTTACGTGCTTTCTTAGAGTTTGCTGCAAAGGGAACGAATATTTTGAAAGAGGCTGAAGAACTGAAAGATCCCGAAGCACGGAGAGCGACACTCGTCGGACAGATAGCCTCTACACTACAAGAACGTGGTCACAAACTAGACACAAATGTAGGATGCTCGGACTACAGGGTAGATCTCGCTATTATAGATGAGACACGGAGTGGCGAATACCTTCTTGGTATTCTCTGTGATGGCGAGAACTACGAACGCGCAAAAACAGTAACGGATCGAGAGATCACGCATCCTAAGATTTTAGGGTTGCTCGGCTGGCAAATACTGCGCATTTGGGCGCTGGACTGGTTTCATAACCGTGAGGAAACGATACAAAAAATTGAGGAGGCTATTGCAAATGCTCGTGCGAAGAACAATGAGCATAAACCTACAGAGCTTGTTACGCCTCCCCCTATGCCCGAGGTTAAGATTATTACCGTAGATGCTACACAAAAAGCAGAATCAGCGCAAATTTCATATTCGGAAGCTGTCTTAACACCCGTTGAATTGCCGAATGAGGAAATTTTTAACCCAAGCTATAAACGCAAGATATTGACTCAAATACAGCAGGTGGTAAATAAAGAAGCGCCAGTTCATAAGGAGTATGTAATGCGTAAGGTGATAGCTGCGTGGGGGATTGCGCGCATAGGGAGTAAGCTCTCCGCTTATTTTGATAAGCTGTTTGAGGATCTTAATTATCCCGAGAAGGTGTATGAGAAAGATGTCTTCTTGTGGCTTCCCGACCAAGCTCCTAGCAACCAGGCAACTTATCGAGTCTTTCACAACCAGCCCAACTATATAGCCCCAGAAGAAATTGCGGTAGCTGTAAGAGAGATTATAACACAGCAAGTAGCGTTGCCACACGACGCATTGTTACGCGAAGTAGCGCATCGGTTTGGCTTTAATCGTCTAGGTGCAAACGTGGTAGCAGCTATAGAACGAGGGGTGGTGTTGAATACGAAGCATAAAGAGTGAGGGGGCTATAACGAGGGGAACGTATTTCGCCTCTTTCTCGAGAGTCTAAAGACGATATTATTGCTTTGGGGTGTACTTTTTATCTACTTCGAGCTTTTTGGCTGAAGAACTTCGTACGTAACTATGCGTTCCCTTTGGCGCGATTGTGAACTTTACAAAGCATTTGGCAATTCAGATAGTGTCCCCATATTTGGGCTTGTGAATTGGCAGAATTGCTAAACTCGCGTTTGGCAGCCGTTACAAAAGGGCCCGAATAAATAGCATTGAGCAATTCCTGTTCATTTAGCGGTACACCAACGATGTTTATCGTTTTGAACCACTCCTTAATTTCCGACTCGCGCCCGTAACATTCGTATATGAGCAGGGGCGACTGAAGAATGGTTTGTTGCTGCACCCGTGTTAGCCCATCAAAATATTGCGAGTTGTTATTGCTATCCCTTATGGCAAATTTCCCACGTATAAACCTACCAAAAGATGTAATACGCTGCTGCCCATCCAGCACCTCGTAACGCCCATCTTCTGTACGGTTAAAGTAGAGTAGACCCAGCGGATAACCCTGTAAAAGAGAGTGTATAACAGCCACATCTCGTTTCCCGTCGTTATAGATATAATTCCGCTGAAATTCTGGTTGTATCGTGAGCTGTCCATCAAGACCGAAAAGACCTTTACCTTCTATTTCATTGTAGGTAAAACCTTTGCAGATATCTGCTACAGTCCATTCCGTGCGTAATGTCGTTTGCATGAGTGAGTATCGGTTATCGTTAGGATGGCTCGTTAGAGAAATTATAGTAGGCGCATTATAGACAGCACTACAAAAGCATTATGTGCGCGTTACCTTTTTAATAAAGAGGCGAATGTACACTTTTTGTGCATTTACTAACGGCTGTGCTACACCGCTGTCTTCTTTCCACAAACCATTTGAAAATCCCTTACCTTGGCTTTCGGTTGCCCCTATTATCTCAAACTGCTCAGGGCAGTATTTGTCAAGAAACGAGATCGGCACGCCCATTACGCCCGTGTAATCCGAAGGGATGGCGTCTGTAAAGGGTACTTCTATGGCATCGTAATTATCGTAATGGTCATAGCTACTTTTTCCGTTTATCTCCTTATGCCGCGAGAAACGTAGGTTTTGCGCCATAGTCATGAGCGACAGCGGTTCGTGACGACGACCGTGATCTATGTTGGTGT
>CAJPTS010000246.1 GCA_905373625.1 Bacteroidia bacterium | reverse complement strand
GTGCTCCACGCGGTGAACGTCTAAAAAAGATGGAACAGCTCCCGTATTTCTACGACGGGCAGTTCCACAACCTCGAGCCAACCGTCATGCTTACGAATAAAAATGGCTTGTTCAAAAATTTGTGGAAGTTTCTTATTACCAAGTATCCCGATGGGAAACCCACTAAGCCAGTCCCTTCAATAAAAACAGACCTCAGAGCATTAGATATCCAACGCGATCTTTACGTATGGTTAGGGCACTCGGGCGTATACTTGCAACTCGATGGGAAACGCTTTCTCATTGACCCCGTCCTCACAGCACAACTGCCCGTAACCATCTTTATGCGTCCTTACAAGGGGGCTGATATCTTTTCCCCTGACGATATGCCAGACATAGACTACCTCATTATTACGCATGACCATTGGGATCATTTAGACTACGGAACGGCGAAAGCGCTTCGCAAGCGGACGAAGAACGTCATTTGCGGAATTGGCATCGGTGAAGATTTCGAGTTCTGGGGCTACGAACCCAACCAAATACAAGAGATGGTGTGGAATGATTCTATCGCTATTGCTCCTAATACCTACGTACATTGCCTTCCTACGCGGCATTTCTCGGGGCGTCTTTTTTCGCGCAATGTAACACAGTGGTCCTCCTACCTAATTGATGGTAAAAAACGCATTTTCATCTCGGGCGATGGGGGCTACAGTGAGCGCTTTGCGCGTTATGGCGAGCGTTTCCCTAATATTGACCTCGCATTTATGGAGAACGGGCAGTATAATGAGGATTGGCGTTACATACACCTGCTCCCACACCTCCTAGTACAAGCCATCGACGAATTAAAACCACGACGCGTAATGGCTTACCATAACTCGAAATTTACACTCTCACGTCACCCGTGGTATGAGCCATTGGATAGTATCACATGTAACGCAGAAGGTAAAAGCTGGACGTTAGATACGCCACGCATAGGAGAGGTCGTTTATTTGGACGAAGCGCAGGAATTTGAGAAATGGTGGCTCGAAATAAAATAGAGAGCGAGGCTACCATACGACGTGTTCAGACATAATCATCGCCTACAATAAAACCAACCGAAAAGCGCTACTTTTGCATATGACTAATTATTCTTTTTCATGTTAGAGCGCCTGCGAGCTATTTATCGCAATCGGTATGTCCGTTTTGCCTTTTTTACTTTACTCTACCTACTTATTGTACTTTGGACGGGACATTACCTGTGGCTTATCGGTCTTATAGTGGTCTTTGATCACTATATCACGCGCAAAGTGCATTGGCTCTTTTGGCGGAAGAAGGGAGTAAAAAAACAAAAAGCGTGGGTGGAATGGTTAGACGCTATCATTTTTGCAGTGGTTGCGGCCTCATTGATTCGTCTTTTACTCTTCGAAGCATTTGTTATCCCTTCGGGCTCTATGGAGAAAACTTTGCTAGTGGGCGACTATATTTTTGTGAGCAAGGCGAGCTACGGACCGAAGATGCCTAATACTCCCATAGCATTTCCTTTTGCACATCACACCTTACCCTTTACTGATCACACCCCATCGTTTGTGAGCTCTGTGCAGTGGTCGTATGATCGGCGTCCTGGCTTGGGGAATGTGCAACGAAATGACGTGGTGGTCTTTCACTTCCCCGAAGGAGATACTGTGGTGGTGGGGTACCAAGACAGAAGCTACTATCAGCTGGCACGCGACATGGGGCGCGAGAGACTCTTGAAGGATTACGAGCTCTTGGTACGCCCTGTAGATCGCCGTGAAAATTACATAAAGCGTTGTGTAGCCCTCCCTGGAGATAAGCTTGAGGTGCGCGCAGGGCAAGTCTATGTAAACGGAGAACAACAACCGCACTTCCCCGATATACAATACAATTACCAAGTCCTCACAAACGGAACTCCGTTCAATACGCGAGTACTTGATAAATTTGGTGTCTACGAGGAAGATCGCCTCTACAACTCGCTTACGAACCTTTATATGATCCCCTTGACCGAGAAGGTGCGCGATACGCTTAGTCATTTCCCAAACGTGCTTTCCATCACGCAATTCAACGACACGGACTACGAATTGATGGGACGCTATATATTCCCACACGACGGGAGAAGGTGGACGGAAGATAATTTCGGTCCGCTTACCATACCTGAAAAAGGTGCAACGGTGACCTTAAATAGTGAGACCCTCCCGCTCTATCGGCGCATTATAGAGGTATACGAGCATAACACACTTGAAGTACGTGTGGGCGAGCAGGTTGTAGGTCCTGATACAGTATATTTCAAACCAGACGTCTACCTAATTAATGGAGTAGAAACCACCACGTATACTTTTCAGATGGATTACTACTTCATGATGGGCGATAACCGTCACCATTCTCTCGATAGCCGTTTTTGGGGGTTCGTACCCGAAGACCACGTGGTGGGTAAAGCAGTCCTCGTCTGGTTTTCTACCGAAAAGGGACGCACATTCCCCTTCAACATTCGTTGGCGGCGTCTCTTTACACTGATCAAGTAAACAGCGCTTTTTCGTTTTGTCGTGCCAAACCAACGTAGATAGAGTATGCGCATACTTTCGTGAAGTGCAACCCGACCCTATCTCCGAGTTACAATATCGCACTCCTTACGAATTACTGATCGCAGTGGTACTATCGTCACAATGCACTGATGTGCGTGTGAATCTGATCACCCCTGCGTTATTTGCTCGTTTCCCCGATGCTAAAGCGCTTGCCGCCGCCACTTCTAAAGATATCTTACCCTACATCGCCACGTGTTCCTACCCCAATTCCAAAGCCAAATATCTCGAGGGTATAGGAAAAAAAATTGTAACAGAGTTCGGTGGCGAAGTGCCCGCTGCAAGAGAAGCATTAGA
>CAJPTS010000245.1 GCA_905373625.1 Bacteroidia bacterium | reverse complement strand
TGAGCGCTCAGGCGCATAAACAGAAGGAGGAAGAACAAGATGGGGCAGCTTTGCAAACTGCGTTTACCGTTGATTATTCGCGACGTACGAATGGTCAATGACGGGCTAATAACTGAAGGGGCGCTTTTGATAGACGCATCGGGACGCATAGCCCAAATATCCACAGGTGATTTAAGCCTTGATCCTAAACGACGCTATGACCTCATCGATGCAAAGGGACAATATCTCCTACCAGGCGTAATAGACACACATGTCCATTTCCGCGATCCAGGTTTTACACACAAAGGCGATATAGCAACAGAATCGCGCGCTGCCGTTGCTGGCGGAGTTACCAGCTTCTGCGACATGCCTAACACCAGACCACAAACCACAACCATGACGGCTGTCCGAGAAAAAATGGCATCAGCAGCAGGACGGTCATGTGCCAATTACGCCTTTTATCTAGGGGCTTCAACTGACAACTTAGACGAAATCCGCCGCTGCGATGCCAATATAGTGCCTGCCATAAAACTCTTCATGGGCTCATCTACAGGGGGGATGCAGCTCTCGTCTGCCGAACTACTAGAGGGCGTCTTTCGCGAATCACCTCTTCTCATAGCTACACACTGCGAAACTGACAGTACAATAGCCGAGAACCTAGAGAAGGCTCGTAAAGCATTTCCGCAAGGAATACCCTTCTCTGAGCATGCACACATCCGCTCCACAGCCTCTTGCGTGGAGAGCGTAAAGCTCGCTCAGAGTTTAGCGCAGCGTCACAATGCACGGTTACATGTTTTACACTTAAGTGCTGCTGAAGAGTTGGCTCTTTTTACAGACCCGAAACTACGTGCCGATGGTAAAATTACCTGCGAGACCTGTCCCCACTACCTCTATTTTAGTGATGAGGACTACGATTTGCTACAATGGCAAATAAAGTGCAATCCTGCTATTAAGAGTACTAAGGATCGTGCTGCGCTCATTACGGCGCTTAAAAGTGGCATTATACGCACAATAGGTACTGATCATGCGCCACACCTCGTCTCCGAAAAATTAAAAGATTACGAACACTCACCATCTGGTATCCCCTCCATACAGTACAGTTTGTTACTGATGCTGAACCTCGCACAACGCGAGAAAATCCCTTTTCCCACCATAGTAGAACTCATGTCGCACGCCCCAGCCCGACTTTTTGGCATAGAAGGGCGCGGATATATTCGCGAAGGATATTTTGCCGACCTCGTCTTTGTGACCGAATGTACCCCACGCCCTATAAATAGCCGCGGGACGGAGAGTAAATGCGAATGGTCACCTTACGACGGGATGCGAACACAATATTTCATTCGACGTACACTAGTAAACGGAAAAGCCGCTGACTGCTACATACACGGCGTACAAGAGCCAGCTGGAATGCCGTTAACATTTAATGCTAACCAACGCGATGGAAAATTCGAGTAGGGGAGTAATTACCCCAATGACACGTGCAGAAGAAGTTATACTATCCAATCCCGCTAGTCTATTGGTTTTTGAGCGTCTCGGGATCTCACTCCGCGTAGGAGACAAAACACTCAATGAGCTGGCACTAGCACATGGCATGCGTGTACAACTACTCTGTAACTTGCTGTACTTGGCTATGGGACGTAGCCTCGCCGAAGTCAACTCTTTTACCCCAGAGGACGTACCACACCTCATAGACTTCTTGTTAAACGGGCATGAATATTATATCAACGAGGCCAACCCCAATATTGCCGAGCTACTGAGCAGTGTCATCCTAGAAGTCGACACTCCGAATCGCGACCTATTACGGAAATTCTTCGAACGTTACATGCAGGAAGCCCAAGAACATTTTGATTACGAGCACGATGTCGTCTTTCCGCACGCACGTCTCCTCTTAGACAACAAAGACTCAGGTAAATATCGGATGCAAGAATACAAACACCGACACACCGATATCCGCACAAAACTAGAAGACTTACAGCAGCTTTTACTGCGTTATTTGCCCCCACTCCCCAACGAGAGCTTGGCTCGAAAACTACTTTATGCCCTCAACTTACTGTGTAGCGATTTACAAATTCATACCAGTATCGAAGACGAGGTTTTGATCCCACTAGTAGAAAAAATGGAGCGCCGATGGAACAACTAACACGCAATGCCGAGGCGGTGATTTTTACCCCACACACCTTTGTTTCGCATTTTCTAAGCTTTCTACTACATACTGACTATCCCGAGATGATAGTCGTCGAGCACGCCTTTTGGGAGCGAAACCTAATAGACATGGAGTCTAAAGCTTTGAAACTAATCGTCATAGATACCGCGCAAGCGTATTTTACACCACAAGTTGTTGCCAATATGCGGAAAACAAAACCCAACGTAGCCATCGTAGGACTTGAAATGCAACCCATGCGCAAACAGCTTCAGGTACAATTTGACGCCATGGTCAACACCTTTATGACCCACAACGAAGTACGTACTACCTTAGTTAGCTTTTTTCAAACACAGACACAGCGCGCCACACAACCCGTACTCTCGCGCCGCGAGATCGAAGTGCTTCAATTACTGGTTAAAGGAAAAACCGCGAAAGAAATCGGCGAAGAGCTCTTCATCAGTGTACATACCGTAACATCGCACCGCAAAAACATCAGTGCCAAGCTCGGCATTCGCTCCATCTCTGCGATGGGAATATATGCCTCTGAAATGAAACTCATAGATCCCGCCGAAATACGCGAGTCCCCAGTACAGGACGACCTATAAATCAGGTACAAAGTACAAAGACAATGATTATCAATGTTTTCTGTAGGGGCGTTGCCTGCTACGCCCTGCGAATACACACCTTTACGAACTGAGCGTTGCGGGCAACATTTTAGGTATCAAG
>CAJPTS010000244.1 GCA_905373625.1 Bacteroidia bacterium | reverse complement strand
CTTTTGCATCGCACGTAAGCTGAAGGAGTATCGGACTGGCTGTCATATCATTCGCAGATACAATGCCCTGCGTGTCTGAAAACCTACAGAGTATTGCCGAGTTGTCTGTCCAATTAGGGGTATAGGAGCGCTGTACATGCAGAGTGTCATACGCCGTGTGTCCGATGAAGAGCGAGAGGTATTCGGCTTCGAGGCGTGCAATCTCCTTGAGTACTGTCGGGATGCCATCATTCGTTGTGGGCATGTCATCGCCGAGTAAAAGCTCGATACGCCGTTTTCGTAAAGCAAAAATTTGATCAGCGGCTTGGCGTGCCTTTTCTTCTACAGAACGCTTTACAGTGACTTCGCGCGTAACAGGGACATTAACAAAGGTGGAGTCCTTTTGCACGACTGACTGAAAGACACTTTGTTCGGAATCTATGAAAGGGTAGGAGGATAGATCCGTATAACAATACTGTTGTTGGGTACTGCACTGTTGTTGCGATGCGTAGGGTGTTACGTGGGGAGTGGCATTCGCGGGCAGTAGGAGTCCATTTGCTGTTAATTGCCCAAAAAGGATAGAAGAAGGCGCTTGGCATCGTAGTGTGGCTAAAAAGGGGTAACGCACGTCCTCTTCTTGGTGGGTAGATGCCCTCACCTTGGTAATCTGACAGTGCTGTGCAGGTGTTGTAGAAACGGTAGTAATGCCTAAGAATTTTTCGCTGTAGGGTGCATAAGGTCCAGGAGTGTAGTGGGAGCGCACCACAGCAAAATCAAAATCTATTACGGTTTGCGGCAAATAGTACACGCACGTATTGCTTTGCTTTGCTTTTTGAGCATCGTACCGCGATACCTCGAAGTGGGTAGAGCTACACGCACCGAGAAAACATGCCGTGGCGATACTTGTCAGCCAGTACAAACCGCGCTTTGCTACATTTCTTTTAGACTGCATTTTATCGTATTGATCCTCTTTTTTCAAAGATACCGCAATTTCAAGAATTGCTACGTACCGTGTCGCCAAAAAAAAGGGATGTTAAACTAACACCCCTTGTGAGCAACAAATGTATCGGTCGGTTTACTCGCCAAAGCTGATCCCGATGCCCCGTGCCGTGTTGATCAGGTCGCAATGCGGATCTACGAGGTTGGGCTGCATAACTGCTTCTATGAGTGGCACGGAAATGATGTTAGGATGACGGTAGGCCACCATCTCGCCAAAACGCCCTTCTAGTACCATTTCAAATGCTTTGACGCCGAACTGCGTAGCTAAGATGCGGTCATAAGCTACGGGAATCCCCCCTCTTTGTAAATGCCCAAGAATGGTCTCGCGCATGTCGGCTTCAAAACCGATAGCCTTGAGGTCGTGCACTAATTTATGTGCTACTCCTCCGAGGTGGACATTTTCATACCCGATCTCGTGATTCTCGTTAGAGGTGACAGTACCGTCTTTAGGCATAGCTCCTTCGGCAATAACAATAATTGCGTGCCCCTTCCCCCTATTAAAACGCTGATCGAGGCGTTCTTTGACCTTATATACGTCGTATGGGATCTCGGGGATAAGACAAACCTCAGCGCCACCAGCAATGGCTGCGTGAAGCGCGATCCAGCCCGCGTTACGCCCCATTACTTCTAGTACTAGCACCCGATTGTGCGACGCCGCAGTAGTAACTAATTTATCTACAGCCTCCGTAGCAATTTGAACAGCGGTCTGGAAACCAAAAGTGAAATCGGTAGACGAAAGGTCGTTATCTATGGTTTTGGGCACGCCGATAATATTTAGCCCCTTTTCGTAGAGTCGCTGGCTAATACGTTGTGAGCCGTCGCCGCCCACACTGATCACAGCATCAATCCCTAGGAATTGTAATTTGCGGAGCATTTCATCGCTCCTATCCACAGCGATCCACGAGCCGTCGGGCTGTTTAACAGGCCATGCAAAAGGACCGCCCTTGTTGGTAGTACCAATAATAGTGCCGCCACGCACGTGGATGCCCGAGACGGCTTGCTCATCAAGTAGGCGGATCTCGGTAGGTTCGCTTAATACCCCATCGAAGGACTGTATGCCCCCTATCACCTCCCAACCTTGTTCTTGCGATGCACGCCGCACCACAGCGCGTATCACCGCATTAAGACCTGGGCAATCGCCACCTCCCGTGGCTATCATAACACGTTTCATCGGCAGCCTCTGCTTAGATTTCTGCTCTCGCTAACAACAAATAAAGATAGGGACGCTCTCTGGAACGTCTCTGGCGAACTTATTGTACACACACTCTTCTGTAAGCTGGGCACGGCGCTTTACCCGTACTCGAGCAAGAGGCAAGAAACATTGAGCCTACTACCAAGGTCAGCAAAACTACAGCGGCAAATAACCGCCCGCGGCGCGATTTCATTACTTCTCTATATTTTAATTATAATTTTCTCTAGTCCTTAGTGCTGGTGCACGTATATTCCGAATACGTAACAGCTCATTACAAAGATACTAGATTTTCATTACGCAAGCGTTAGGATCGTATTTGTGCGTAAGGGAATTTTTGTGATTCCCTCTTAAATGAGCTTTGCGTTTTTTCTTATATGCGATGTGAGCATTTTCGGTGTTTCACAACGACTGGGCGAAATCACAGTGTGAGGCGAGCCTCGCTCCTACGAAGAACCTTAATTTTCTTTAATCGCTTTGCGTGTACTTCGTACGTAAAACAACGTTTCTACAAAAAAATGCACTTCTAACTTTCTGTTTTGTCCCGCATCTCTTGCTAGCTGTTCACGTGTACAAGACATTTGGCATCGAAAAACTCGTCTCCGTGCAATCCCGTCAGTGGGATAACCTTTATACTTGCGTGCGGGAGATTGGTTTCCTCCTCAAGTGGGAAGCCTTTATAGGCGATTAGTCCTCCCTGCCCACTTGGTAGG
>CAJPTS010000243.1 GCA_905373625.1 Bacteroidia bacterium | reverse complement strand
TCCTCGTCCAGTTGCCCTATCGTAGCTCCGTGACTACATTTTACGTCGTCCGCATCTATGATAAGTTGAGGTCGCGTGTGCGCCACACTCCCAGGGTTTACTAGCACGTTCGCATTTCGTTGGTAGGCTTGTGTCTTTTGCGCATCCCGATGCACATGAATATGCCCGAAGAACGAATATTCGCCCCCGTCGTCTATGAGCGTTTTGAAGAGTTGCGAGCTTGTACAATTGGGGACGCGATGTTCTACTCGCGTTACGTTGTCTATATATTGCCCCGCATCTACCAGCGCTATGCCCGAAAGGTTCAGGGTGGCATATTGCCCACCAAGGTCGGCTACAACCTCGTCGCGAATAAAGCCTCCCCGCAATGTTATTGTATTGCTGTGAAATTGGGCGCTCTCATTAAGCTGTACAAAGGTGCGATTTAACAGAGTCGTACGTTTGTGTACATTCTCTAATGTTACGCAACTCAGATCTGCCGACGCGCCGAGTATACATTCCAGCGTCGCATTAGATACAAACGAAGCTTCAGAAAGCGAGTGTGCGCTTATATGACACTGAGCCACTGCGCCATTTTCCAAAATAATCAGGTTACGTTGGTTTATAAAGAGCGGACGCGGTCCCTGTTGCACCAAAGTAATATTAAACGGTTTGTCTGCCGCTACATTCGTGGGAATGTAAAGGAAAAAGCCGTCTTCGGAGAAAAGCGTGGTTAGCGCTTCGAGAGTATCGGTTGCCTTATGTGCAAGGTAGGGGAGTACTAGGGCTGGAAGCTCTTCTAATGCTTTAGCCATGCTCCCATATATTATGCCCGAAGGAAGACGTATCAAACGTTCGGATTCGGGAGCACTATACTTACCGTTGATGCAACGTAAGGTATAGGTTGCATCCTTATTCAGCTTATAGCCTAAAAAGGGGAGTTGCAGATACTCTAAGTCGGCACGATGTTCGGGCAAATAGAGCTCTTGCTGAAAGACATTCTGTAGCTTTGCAAAGCGAAAGAGCTCGCTTTTTTGCGTGGGTAGTCCATTTGCTAATACAGCCTCTGCTTGAGCCCGCAACAAGTGGAATTCGGGCGAATCTGATAGCAAAGGTTTATCATTTTGTACAGTCCGCGCCAGTAACAAAGTGGCAAGCGTATGCGGCAAGTTTGTTGTTACCATACTCCCTACTCCTTTAACCAGTCGTAACCACGCTCTTCCAGTTCTAAGGCTAACTCCTTACCGCCTGTTTTTACTATCTGCCCCTTATAGAGTACATGTACTTTGTCGGGGACTATGTAATCTAACAAACGCTGGTAGTGTGTGATAACTATTGTGGCACGCTGCGGGCTGCGAAGCTTGTTTACGCCATTAGCCACGATGCGTAGTGCATCTATATCTAGCCCTGAGTCTGTCTCATCCAGAATAGACAAGATAGGTTCTAGCATTGCCATTTGGAAGATCTCGTTCCGTTTCTTTTCGCCACCCGAGAAGCCCTCGTTTACCGCACGACCTGTTAAAGACGCATCTAGTTCTACGAGCTCCTTCTTCTCCCGCATTAACTTTAGGAAGTCCGAGGCGTTGACAGGAGGGAGACCCTTGTGCGCACGATGAGCATTTAGAGCCGCCTTCATAAAGTTTACCATAGAAACGCCTGGAATCTCCACAGGATATTGAAAGCTAAGGAATAAGCCTTCTTGTGCACGCTCCTCAGGGGGGAGGTCTAATAGATTTTTGCCATTAAAGGAGACTGTTCCCTCGGTTACCTCATAAAGGTCGCGACCTGCCAATACTGCACTGAGTGTACTCTTGCCCGAACCGTTCGGTCCCATGATGGCATGTACTTCTCCCGCATTTATCTCAAGGTTTATGCCGCGAAGGATCTCTTTACCCTCTATGCTGGCATGTAAGTTCTCTATTTTTAGTAAAGACATGGTAACAATTTAATATTATGGTCGGATAAGCTGTCTCGGACTCGTTGGGCTAACCTACACTCCCCTCAAGACTAATCATGAGTAGTTTTTGTGCCTCTACGGCAAATTCCATAGGGAGCTTATTTAGTACCTCTTTCGCATATCCGTTTACGATCAATCCGATCGCGTCCTCCGTCTTAATCCCGCGCTGATTACAGTAGAAGATCTGATCCTCACCGATTTTTGACGTCGTTGCCTCATGTTCTACTACGGCGCTAGGATTCTTTACCTCTATCTCTGGAAAGGTATGCGCACCACATTTACTCCCCAAGAGCAAGGAGTCACATTGTGAAAAATTCCGTGCATTTGATGCCTTAGCAGAAACTTTGACGAGCCCCCGATAACTATTATCGCTCCGTCCTGCCGAGATACCCTTAGAAACTATCAGACTTTTGGTGCCTGGGGCTAAGTGTATCATCTTAGTGCCTGTATCGGCCTGTTGGAAATGGTTCGTAACCGCTACTGAGTAGAACTCGGCCACAGAATTCTCGCCCGCAAGTACACAGCTCGGATATTTCCACGTGATAGCCGACCCCGTCTCTACTTGTGTCCACGAGATCTTACTATTGCGTCCCTTGCAAATCCCGCGTTTGGTCACTAGGTTATATATACCCCCTTTACCCTCTGCATCGCCCGGATACCAGTTCTGTACCGTTGAGTATTTTACCTCAGCACCTTCTTCTGCCACAATCTCAACCACAGCGGCATGAAGCTGATTCTCATCGCGCATAGGAGCCGTGCAGCCCTCTAGGTAAGAAACATACGCATCGCGATCTGCCACAATGAGGGTACGCTCGAACTGACCTGTCCCCATGGCATTTATACGGAAATACGTACTCAGTTCCATTGGGCAACGAACGCCGCGCGGGATGTAGCAAAAACTACCATCGCTAAAGACTGCTGCATTTAGTGCGGCAAAGAAGTTGTCAT
>CAJPTS010000242.1 GCA_905373625.1 Bacteroidia bacterium | reverse complement strand
TCCTAGGAATTTGAATAAAATAAATACTAGTAGAGATGAAGCATTTAGAATTCGGTTTTTTAACAGTTTTTGCGCTCGTATTTATGGGCAGTTGTATTACAATGCAAATCCCACCGCAGAAGCAAGAACCACAGCAACCCGTGCAACAAGCACAACAACAATCCACGCAGAGTGACCGTCGGAGTGCCGATGCTATGGAAGCTAAGGCGGTAGCAGATCAGATCGACCAAGAGAAACGCCGTCTGGCAGCCGAGAAATCCGAAGAAATGAAGGAACAAGGCTGGAAGATCGACGACCCCTCGCGCACGCTTCGTTATGCCATTCTAGAGCATCTCAAGAAGAAGGAGGAGAATAACAAGTTGGTAGAAATTGTGGGGAATGCTGGGAATTGCAAAACCCTAAATGTTTGTCAGTCTACGGCGCGAGAAAATGCTCAGCGAGCCTATGTCGAAAACATATCTTCGAAAATAAGGGGCGCTAGTACTGGTCACCTAACGAGCCGCCAAACCAATGATACGCCTTCGGATTCCGAACAAACAGTAAACCTTTTCCAACGGAAGTTCGGCGCGGAGATAGGGCGTTCCATGATGATTAGTTACGGTGTGTGGCGTCAGAGTTTTTCTGGAGGGTTGGAGTACCAGATAGTATACTTGATCGACGGCGGAATGGCAGAACAAAGTGCTAGAAAAGCGCTGCAAGAGTCGATAGAAGAACTAAAGCTGATTAAAGAGGAAGCCGAAGGCGTAAAAGCTGGCTTGGATGCTATAGACTTTGGGAAGGACGGAGTATCGGCTAGCGATACGAGTAAATGAGGTGCTGGGGCTTGCTATTGCTATCCGTTTTTTGTCAAGCTTTTACATATGCTGTAGAGCCTCCGCCATGGGTGAATGGGATATTGCCTGAAGCTGGAGAAAAGGCATCCTTCTATGGTAGATATATGGTAGTATCTGCTGAGGGGTATTCGGAAGCCGAAGCCTATCAAGTGGCAGTGAAGAACTACGTAATGGCTAAAGTTTATTCGCAAGGGGTTCGAACCCTACTGGACGTAAACGGTACAGAAAAGCCTGATGTGAAAATAGTGGCAGATGAAGCAAAGATTGCTGTTAACGAAATAGCGCGCTATAAGGAGACAAACGGCAGAAAGATTACGCTTTATCTCCTAATCTGGGATACGCCGAGCGGGAACAATCTGCAAATAATGCCAACGCCTTTCAAAGTTGTCTACGAATATCGGGAAAGGAAAAGTACTACGGATGCTGGCGCATTTCTTCGTTCTTTGGTTTTACCTGGATGGGGGCATATTTATAAGGGAAAGCGACTTACGGGGCTGATTTATATGCTTGCAACGCCAGCAACATTGGGGGGAGCTATTTATGCGACGCATAAAAGTAGAGATGTTACGGGTGTAGAGAGCTCTGAGCGACCTTACTGGACGATAGTGGCTATCATAGGTTACGCTTCGTTTCTCGGGCTGTATGCAGGACAGTTCATAGCTGCAACAAACGAAGGGAATCGCGATATTCGCAGGGCGTCGGTTAATGCCTCCTACAGATATGTCTCGCAAGTGCCACAATACTATTTTACTCCGTGGTTCGCTTTGCAGCACGCAGAGCGGATACAACCAGTAATAGGAGCACAGTTGCAAGTCTCTTTTTAGAGCTGCATTTTTTTCATTATCAACGAATTTTCAAACAAAACTAAAATGAGGATAAAACGAACTTTTTATTTTCTGATAGCAACCTTCGCGTTGCTATTTTTCGCCCTTTCTGCGCAGGGTGGAGGAAGACCGTTCATAACGAGATGGAAGGGCGAGGCAGGCAAGGAGCTAAAGATCCCAATTTTTGGCAATAACTATAAACTTGTGATTAAGAAAGCGTCTGATAAGACTGTTATCAAAACTGAAGCCTCAATTACCGTTGCAGGTGATAATTACTGCTACAAATATACTCCTACCGAAGACGGCGAATTACTAGTAGAAGCAGGTCCTGAAGGCGTGAGCTTCATAACGTTTGTTGATAGCGATACAAAGCGCGGGAGTGCAGAGAAGCTTTTAAAAGTTGAAGCGTTCGGAACGGTAAATTGGAAATACATGGATGAAGCTTTTAAATACTGCACGAATATGCAATTTGCGGAAGGTATAGACACTCCTGACTTGAGCCAAGTTACCAATATGAGTTACATGTTCTCAGGTTGCACATCCTTTAATCAGCCATTGAATAACTGGGATGTGAGCAATGTTACGAATATGGAGGGCATATTCAATGGTTGTCGTTCCTTCAATCAAGACCTCGGTAAGTGGAAACTGGAAAAGTGTCCAAAATTGGAACTTGATAATTGCGCGATGAGTGCAGAGAATCTCAGCAAGAGCTTCGTAGGCTGGGCAGCACAAGCTAACATAAAGCAGGGCTTTATGCTTACTCTAGATAAATTGAAATGCAATGTTAGTGGCGAGGCGGCTTTGAAACAACTGAAAGAAAAGAAGCAATGGGAGGTACTGTTACCCTTCATCACCCGTTGGAAGGGGGAGGCAGGAAAAGCATTGCGCATCCCAATTAAAAACAATGACAAGTATAATAAACTGTTGATTAAAAGAGCAACTGATGAAAAGATCTTAGAGACGATACGCTCTAGATACACATACAATTACACTCCAGCAGAAGATGGTGAGTTACTGGTAGAAGCATATCTGGAGAAGGGTAGTACTATTCAGATGTCTGATGGAAGTGCCGAAGCTCTTTTGCGTGTTGAGAAATTTGGCACATTCCAATGGGGGACAATGCAGAAAGCTTTCGCAGGTTGTAAAAATCTGCAATTTGCAGAGGGTATAGACACTCCTGACTTGAGCCAAGTTACCGATATGAGTTACATGTTCTCAGATTGCACATCCTTTAATC
>CAJPTS010000241.1 GCA_905373625.1 Bacteroidia bacterium | reverse complement strand
TCTACAGGGTTTGCTACACGTACTTTCCCCTCGTCTAATGCTTCGATTACAGCCTCTACTGCTCGCTGATCGCCTTTTTCTGGACTTTGCCACGCAGCTTCTATACGCTCTTGCAAATCTTTCATCCTTCACCTCTTAAAATTGTACTACAAAAATAGCGAAACACTTGTGTAAAAATCGGAAGGCGCAAGCATATTTTGTCGTTTCTCGGGTGGCTCAGTTTGCGACGTGTGCGGCGAAGTGCCCGTTTCTAAATAGAAATAACTCGTATCTTTGCAAGGGTGTTAAAATGTGCATGGGAGATGAGGTATACAAGACAAGTGCTAATCAGCACACTAATATTTTTTGTTGCGTTCTTATTGTTGGGTTGCTCACAAACACAACAAAAATTCTATGACGCTTCTCTTGATGGTGCTGAACAGCTCAAAGAGGCAATAGAAGAAGCAAACGGCAGGTTAATCCTAGTACAAGTGGGCGGTGACTGGTGTCAGTGGTGCGTACGGCTGAACCAGACCATAAGCGAAGATCCTGAACTACTGAAAGCTATAAATGAGCGCTTTCAGTGGGTGCATATATATTTTGGCAAAGAAAACAAGAACGAGGCGGCTATGCAGATGCTAGATAATCCCACCGATATGGGGTTTCCTGCCTTTGTACTGCTAGATGCCCAAGGCAAAGTATTGCACAAGATCCCTACTGGTGGTTTTGAAGAGGGCGACGGCTATGATAAGGCAAAGCTCCTCCTCTTCATAAAGACTCTTCAAGTGCCCGAAAATTTAGAGGTGGAAGAGTATGTTGGAATGGAAGAGTAGCAATAGAAATTACTAGCGGCAGAGCACAATTTACAACAGCATTTTATTCGGGTTAGGTTTTAGATGGCAGCGAAAGAAAAATCGCAAAAGGACGCAAATAAAGATTTGTTTTCGACGATAGACGAGAATAAGCGCGAAGCTCTCTTGGTCGCGATGCAAAAGATAGACAAGGACTTCGGCAAGGGTACTATCATGACACTCGGCGCACGTTCCGAGGAGGACATCCCCTCGATCTCCTCAGGTTCAATCCTTTTAGACTTAGCATTGGGCGTGGGCGGGTATCCGCGTGGTCGTATTATAGAAATCTTTGGTCCCGAGTCCTCGGGGAAGACCACACTCGCCATTCATGCCATAGCCGAGGTACAAAAGTTGAATGGAGTAGCTGCCATCATAGATGCCGAGCATGCTTTTGATCCGACTTATGCGCGGAGTCTGGGGGTTGATATAGATCAGTTGCTCATTTCACAGCCCGATAATGGCGAGCAGGCACTAGAGGTGGCCGATCAGCTGATTCGTTCTGGAGCGGTAGACATTGTTGTTATAGACTCGGTCGCTGCATTAACCCCTAAGGCGGAACTAGAAGGCGAGATGGGCGATTCAAAGGTCGGACTACAAGCGCGCCTGATGTCTCAAGCCTTACGGAAGTTAACGGGGACGATCTCCAAGACCAACACGGTCTGTATCTTCATAAACCAATTGCGCGAGAAGATAGGTGCTACCATGTACGGTCCTACCGAGACCACTACAGGTGGGAATGCGCTGAAGTTTTATGCCTCATTGCGTCTCGATATCCGTCGTATTGGCGCGCTAAAGGATTCTAACGATGACCACTACGGCAACCGAATCCGCGTCCGTATCGTCAAAAATAAAGTAGCGCCCCCTTTCCGTAAAGTAGAATGTGACTTAATTTTCGGCGAGGGCATCTCCAAAGCCTCCGAGATTTTGGATCTCGGTGTAGGCTTCGGGTTTATTGAAAAAAGTGGCTCGTGGTTTAGTTACGGAAGTATCCGCCTCGGGCAAGGGCGAGAAACAGTACGAAAGTTGCTAGTAGACAACATAGAACTCGCAGCAGAACTAGAAGAGAAAATCCGCCAACGGATAGCAGAGGAACCCAATGCTATAAAGTTCTAACTATATGTGCAGGGCGTCCCTGAGCCGAAGTGTTCTTCGTCACGGTCGCACCTGTTCTAAGAAGTTAAGAGGTTTCATATTACGCAGCCGAACTGCAACCTGTTTTGTGAAACTGCAAAACAGAAAGGTGTAAAGAGTATAAGTGCATAGTCTAACCGACAGAGTTTAAGGAGCATCAGTAATGTCAGAGCAGGAACAAGAATTAAAAGTGACCGAAGAAACGCAAACAGCAACGACCGTTTCTACGTCGCAGGAAGTAGAGAGTACAGAACAGCCTCAAGAAGCGAAGAATGAAACGCAGACCACCGCATCGGTAGAGGAGGCAGAGGGAGCAAATACCTCGCACAGCCCCGTTGCACAAGAAGAAGTGGTTGACGAAAACGAGTCGGACGACGACTATTCGGAGCTGACATTACCCGAGCTGATAAACCATTTTGCCGATGTTGTAAAAGACGAACTAACCGAGAAGACGCGTGAGCGCGTGAGTCTCCTACAGTCGCTTTTCAACAAGAAACTTGAGGTCGTTCGTCTAAAAGCACGCGAGGCTTGGCAGGCAGTAGAAGATCACGGCGATGAGGTTTACGAAGCACCTTTCAAGGCAGAAGAGCAGCGCTTCCGCGAACTCTTGCAAGCATATAAGGAGCGCAAGCGGAAACAAGCCGAGGCGCTTGAAGCGGAACGGAAGGAGAATCTGCGCCGTAAGCACGAGATTATAGAAAAGATTAAACAACTCACGCAGCGTGATGAGGTTAAGGGCGAGACCTATAAGGAGTTCGATGCTCTCCGCGAACAGTGGAATCAGATAGGACTCGTGCCGCAGGCAGATAAGGAAGATCTGTACATGTCCTACAACACGGTGGTGCGCAGTTTTTACGACTACATAAAGATTAACCGCGATTTGCGTGATCTGGACTTCAAACGCAACTTGGAAGCGAAGCTGAAGATTTGCGAACAAGCAGAAGATTTGTTAAAGGAAACAGACATTATAAACGC
>CAJPTS010000240.1 GCA_905373625.1 Bacteroidia bacterium | reverse complement strand
CTCCTATGTCGATGGCTTTTTATTTATTGATGAATTTAGATACTGACAGCGAGTTCAATGTTCCAAGATCTGCCAGGTTCTGGGATCTCCAAAGCACGGTAGTAGCTTAGATGATTCCAGTAACGCGTATCGGCTAGATTTCGACAGCCAAGGCGTAAGGAGAGTTCCGTTTTCCCGATGTTGTATAAATAAGCTAGCACGGCATCAAACCGAAGTGAACTAGGGGTAGTAAGCTCATTTCTCGCAACGCGCTCTTGGGCAGCAGCGTATTGCACTTCGCCTTCTAATGTAATTTTCCCCTTACGTGGAGAAAGCCAGGGAAGCGTCCAACTAATAACACCGCGCACAGAGAGTGGAGGGCAGAATGGAAGCGGATATCCGTCAGTTAAATTTTCTAGCACGACCCATGACGCATTCGCAGTAAGCGATAAAGATTTTAGGAGGTGTCCGTGTATTTCTAGTTCACTTCCGTAACTCAAGACTTTAGCTTGTGCGAACTGGTATATGAGCCCCGCATCAGGCAAGAGCGACCACTCGCGTGAGGGATTGAGATAGATGTAGTTGGAATAATATGCCCCGAAGGGGTTAATGCCTATACGCCATTTCTTGTAGGTAAGTATATACTCCAGATCTACTTGATGCCCTACCTCGGAATTGATATTCGGATCACCTTTTTCATGGCGAAACGAGCCGTGATGTATTCCGTTGGCGGCCAGTTCATGTACACTGGGGAGGCGGAAGCTCCGCCCGATATGTAATTTAAGGGCTTGGTGTTCGGAGTAGTTCCATGCACCACCGATCGCCCAACTAACATTCGTAAACCTTCGTTCGAGTTTAGGACTCAGTGTGGCGTACTCATCTATTTGCGCATGTGTTAATGCCGAGTTTGACGTGAGGTATTGTGCTAAAATGGGATCGTAGTATTGGACAATATTAAGCTGCGCCCAGTCTGCGCGGATACCCGCTTCGAGTCGTAGTTCTCTGATAGGAAGCCACGAATATGTGAGATAGCTCCCTAATGTGGTTCTGGTATATTTGGGAAGCAAAAAGCTGTATCCCGCAAAAGTATGCTTTTGGGTCTGCGCATCTAGCCCCCCCTCAATTTGCATACTGTTCGGGATCTTCCAAAGTATTCGCGGTGCAACCGAGAGTGTTAGCAAGCGGAAGGAGAGTTCTAGCTCTGCATCCTTCGTGGGCGGTGTTTGCGCAGGATAGTGCGAATGGAAGGCGGATAATTCATCACGCGTATTGTACTGCGCTCCGAGATCTACAAAAGCCGTCCAAGGGCGTCCGTGTGGGTTGGTACGGTAATTAAAAATCAGCTTAGAGTGATTGGCGCTCGAATAAGGGAATTCTATGTTTCGTGAGCTTTTATCGGGCATTATTCGCTCTAATGAGGGAATGCCGTGTGCGCCTGGAAAGAACCCCATCTTTTGGTATACGTGGCTCGCCGTAAGTGCAAAAACACCATAGAAGTTGTCGAGTCCCAAAGTTAGCGCCCCATCGCGCTCTTTACCAGCAGTATTCTTTAGGCGTTTCCCGTAAATAGGTAGCTTTTGCGTGAGGTAAACTATGGTATCTACGGGTACAGAATAATCGGCATACTCCGTACCTGTGAGCGTAAAAGAATAAAAAAAGTTTTTTCCCGCGTAAGAGCTTTTGACCGAGAGTCCCGCGAGTTGCGAATTAGAAGCGTACCAAGTAACGCCTTTCCCATGAAAGCCATCAATCGGGTGTGGTATGTCTGCATTAACAACAATGGCTCCGCCCATGGCATCTCCGCCGTAGCGTAAACTCGTAGCGCCCTTATATACCCCAACGTGCTCCGCCGTCATTTGGTCGAGTTCTAACCCATGATCTGCTCCCCACTGCTGCCCTTCTTGTTTTACACCTCGATCTAGAACTGCTATCCGATTAAACCCCATACCACGAATCATGGGCTTACTTGCTCCGTTTCCAATGGTCATGGCGTGCACACCCGCCACTTGTTCGAGCGTTTGAGCCAGTGTAGTTTTACGGCGCTGTGTAATTAGTTCAGCGCCTACCACGCGTAAAGTTTGCGTCGTAGCTCTTTGTTTAGATGCACCATAATTGGCCGTAATACGTACCGACTCTATATCTACGGAACTCGTGCGGAGTGCTATGTGCAGGTCGCAATTCGGGTAAAAAGCCAATGCAACGCCCGTACGCTCATAACCAATACTCTCCACGATGAGTGAGTCTGCCAAACGCCCCTTGTAAGAAAAGCGAAAGACACCGACCGAATCGGTGTATGCTCCATAATTAGTACCACGAAGGTATACAAGAGCTCCCGCTACACCATTCGGCTCACTCTGCGAAACTACACGTCCCTCAAGAAACGTCTGTGCATAAACACCTTTTACAGATAAAAGAAAAAACAACGTAACAAATAAAGATCGATAAAAAGACAAATTTGTCATGATAATTCGCATGAAATACGCTTTTCATAAACGCAACCGCGTTGCATTTTAGTATCAAATTGTGTGCCAAAGATAAGACGTCCTAGTTCGTAAAATAAGCCAGAATGCTTATTCTGGTGTGGCGCTGTAAGAACGTTTTTTGGTTCTCTGACAAAATCAACTTATGCTATGCACGGAGCGCGAATTAGGGATATTACGTAATTTTGTACATTCTAAATAAAAAGAATTAGAATTCTGTAATTAGCGATGGAAGCCGTTCTGGAATATTTACGCGAGTCGCCTATCGTCGCGTTATTCATTATAATAGCCTTTGGTTTTATGCTCGGTAAGATAAAGATCAAGGGCTTTTCTTTTGATGTATCGGCAGTGATTTTTGCAGCCCTACTCTTTGGTCACTTCGGCATCAGTCTTCCCCCTGCAATCCAAACCATGGGTTTGGTTCTCTTCATTTTTACCGTAGGTATTCAGGCAGGTCCTGGTTTTTTAGATTCTTTTCGGCAGAATGGGCGCAAATA
>CAJPTS010000239.1 GCA_905373625.1 Bacteroidia bacterium | reverse complement strand
TCCATGAGGAGGCGAGAGAAGACGTCCATGACTTGGACGTTCATCTGCCGTTCTATCACCACTTGTGGGTTGATGTAGTTTGCGGTCCAATCTGCGTACCGCTTTAAGGTCAGCGAAGTTAAACCCTTTGTACCACGTGCAAATTTTTGGAATTCGCGTTCCAAATTATCTTCTCGCATAAGACGGCTATTTTTCGTTCTTTTCTTCGTTAATGAGCTCTGAATCGGATCCAGACTGCTTCTCTCTAGGTTGCATTGTCTTATCATCCGTATCCTCTACTCCAGCGGCCTTAAATATAAAACGCGTACTTGCACGTCTAAGCTCTTTGCTCCAGTTTACTTCTTGAACGCGTCTATCTTGGTAATCAAACTCTGCCACACTCATCAAAGCTTTGATAAAGGCAAATGCCTCTAGCAGTTGGTCTATTTGTTCCCCATCACCATCATCATCACTCTTCTCGTGCACTTTTTGAAGATAATAGCTACACTTTTGAATAGGCGTAAATAGCGTAAAGGGGAAAAGGTCTGAGCCGCTCACATAGGCATCAAATGCGATAACTACTTGATCTAAGGTAGTTTCCTTTTCGTGTTCTTTTTCATCGTAGTGTGTAGCTTCTATTACGCGCTTCATAAATGCCTGCGAACGCATTGTTTCGCGTTGGAGCAACGCATAAAATGCGACTAGCTTGGGATCTAATTCTGGCAAGGTCATTTGTACTATTGAGCCTGGGATTCCAAATTGCCATTCTTCGGCAATCTGCTCAAGGGCTTTGTAAGTGCTTAACAATTTGCAGGCTAACAGAACCCTATTTTCTTCGGCTTCGTGTATCCGTTTCAATAGATCCTCGTCTGAGAGTTGGCTAAAATCCACGTTGCGATCGATGATATACTGCTCTAGTAACTCTCTGGTAACTTCTCGTTCATAATATCCAATCACAGTTTCTATATAAAGAGAAAAGCCATTTTGCGCAATAGAGTCACATACATAGTCATCTTCCTTGAGGGTAGAAAGTGGCGCGCAAGCAGCGAGAGTATCGAACATATCGGAGTTAAATACAACGCGGTCGTTCATTTTTTTCCCTCTTAGTTGCGCTTGTATTGCTTCGGGGAGCTCTTCCCATGCCAATAAGAAGCGTGCCTCGGTCTCCCAATCTTCGGAGTTTGTATCTCCTTCAGACTCTTCTTTGCCCTCTTCGCGTTTGGGATGGATATCGAGTTCAATGATCAAGTATTGGTTTCCGCCTAATGGTGTGTCTTGTTCAAAATGTTGAAGCTGATGCCCCATCCTACGATCGAAGCGCTCCCATGCCGCATCATCAAATATAGGGCGCGTTGCTGTGATTTTCAGGTTGGAGGGCAGTTCCAGTGGGGGAACTACCAGCAAATTAAAGAAAAAGGTGCAAGGCTCGTTGGGTAGAACTTCATACGAAGATTGCTTTTCCGAAGGGAAGATGCCTCCCATTGTCAGAAAGCCCTCCTTTTCAATATAGTCGCGTATAGACTCTTCATTTAACCTCTGTACCACGCCTTGCAGGAGCTCATGACCGAATTTTTTCTTAATGAGTCCAGCGGGGACGTGCCCTTTTCTAAACCCAGGAAGTTCCAGATTTTGCGCTGCTTGTTTTACTTCCTTATCGTACTGTTCTGTATAATCTGCTGGTGTTATCTCTATGCAAACGGTGTGCACGTTTGCCAACTTCGGATGGTTCTCCCCACTAATATTCATTTTGTACTGTTAACCTTTATTGCTTCCAAAAACTTGTGTTTATAATTCTGCAATGATTGTCTCTGCGGCGCGCACCTTATCGCCTAATGCGACTGTAATGTTAGCGTCCAGCGGTAAGAAAATGTCTACGCGCGAGCCGAATTTTATGAATCCAAATTGTTGCCCTGCCTCCACGTTAGTACCTTCATGGGCGTAGCAGCATATACGGCGGGCGACAGCGCCCGCAATTTGCCGGAAAAGAATGCGTACTCCTTGTTCCGTTCGTACTACGACGGTAGTGCGTTCATTCTCGGTAGATGATTTCGGATGCCAGGCCACCAGAAACTTCCCTTTGTGGTAGTGCACATAGTCCACAAAACCACTGACGGGGTAAGAATTTGCATGTACGTTCCACACTGACATGAAGATGGAGACCACCTGTACTTCTGTGTTAAAGACTTCGGGTTCGAAGACACGCTCTATGGCTACTACTCGCCCATCTGCGGGGCTGTAGACCTTGCCTGCTTGTGCGGGGCAGTTGCGCTTTGCGCGACGAAAGAAGTGTGCTACGAAGAGTAGAAGTAGTAGGAGAACTAGTGTAACTGAAAGTGCTATGATCCAGTATACAAAGATAAAAAGCACGGCTGCTGCCGTGATGGCACTCACTGCCAGAAAGGTAAGGATACGTACTCCCTCTTTATGAATCCCCATTCATACCTCCTCCAATTATTCTACAAAAGTAACGCTTTCCATAGAAAGCGTGATATCTATGAAAAAAATAAGATCGTGTAGAAGTACTCGCATAGCGATGTTCCCTAAAGACGAAAGACGAGAGACGAAAAACGAATGAAACGCTTTGCGTTACTTTTAACTCTTAACTAGTGCCTATGGCACGCCTCGCCCTGTCGTTGTGAAACAACGAATATGATCGAATTGCGTGTCTTTTTGGGTGTTCCAACCCGCATCGCGGGGCTTTTCGTCGAGGAATGTATTGATTTATAACGTTTTTTGGGCGTTGCGGGCAACGCCCCTACAACCCCTTAGATGACTTTTATTTGACTAACGTCTAAAAAAAAACGATGAACAGAAATTTACATATTATCTTTGTGACGAGAGGAGAAGACGAGAGCTCTTAAAACAGTTTAAGCGAGTCAGCTCTCTACTTTTCCAGTTGTTAAACCATTAAATTTTTTTGCGTAATGGGCATAAAACGATCCATGTATTTTCTTATCGCAACCCTCGCGTTGCTCTTTT
>CAJPTS010000238.1 GCA_905373625.1 Bacteroidia bacterium | reverse complement strand
ATCTACACTAGCGCATGGGGTGGTGGAAAGCATCAGTCCGTTGCAAAAAGCGCCTCCGCCTTTTACTGCCGAAAAGAGCTCCTCGCGCGTAATTTCATATACCACGCCCAGTAGTACTTCATTCCCTTTTGCAAGCCCGATACTAACGGCAAATGGGGGCATGAAATGAATAAAATTGGTCGTACCGTCCAGCGGGTCAATAATCCAGTTATAACCGTCTGCAAGAGGCGTGCCAGCCCCCTCTTCTGAGAGTACGCCCACCTCGGGAAGAAGACGACGCAATTCGGGCACTATGAGTTGTTCCGACGCCTTATCCACGTTGGTTACAAAATCGTGCAGACCTTTTGTCTTGATATTCAGCTTACGAAAGCTACTCAGCTGCTCAGCAATCTTCTCTCCAGCCCGCAGCGCTACCTGTTCTACTTGTGCACATAGCTCTTTGAGATCGGCTACAGACCGTTGTTCTAGATCTATCATTTCGTCTTTGTTATTTTAGAATCCGTTTAGAGCTCTTCGCCCACCATATATCCGTCGTCGGCGTAATCCGTTAGTAAAACGGGAACAATAGTAGCATGTTGCGCCTTCGTAGCAGGGAATTTTGTGTGCAAATAGTTTTCAGTATACCCTTCTGCAATCCCTTCTGACGAGATGCGCTCCACAAGTACATTTTTTTGTGTGGCAAGAAAAGCACGCGCGTAACGCTCTTGCAAGCTTGTATTGAGGTACATAAGACGCTCCATGCGGTGTTTCGTAACTACAGCTGGTACTTGGTGTGCGTAGGATGCTGCTGGCGTCCCAGGACGTCGCGAATAGGGGAAGAGGTGAAGGAAGGAAGGTGCTATACCTTCTAAAAAGCGATACGTCGCGTCAAAATCAGCGTCAGACTCGCCAGGGAATCCAACTATAAGGTCTACCCCTAAAAAAGGACTCTTGATGCATTCTCGCGCTTTCTCAATGCGCTCGGCATAGTGCTGCGTAGTATATCGTCTTCCCATGGCACGTAGTACAGTATCTGAGCCTGACTGTAAAGGGATATGAAAATGCGGCAAAAAGGCACGAGACGAGGCAACAAAGTCTATCAATTCATTAGACAAGAGGTTCGGTTCTAATGACGAGATTCGATAACGCGCGATGGCTTCTACCGCGTCCAGTTCTCGGAGTAAGTCTATGAACCGTTCACGGCGAGCTTTACCAAAATCGCCCGTATTAACCCCCGTGATAACCACCTCGAGGATACCCGCATCAGCAATGGCGTGCACCTGTTCGAGCACTTCCGCAATGGTAGCACTTCGGCTCTCGCCACGCGCTTGAGGGATTGCGCAGTACGTGCAACGATAGTTACAACCATCTTGTATCTTAAGAAAAGCTCTGGTACGTCCCCCTTTGGAGAAGGCTGGGAAGTAATTCTCAGTTCCTGCTGTGCAAGATGTAGTATAATTCTCGCCAGCCAAGACACCGAGTACGAGATCTGCAAGGCGTCTTTTATCATGCCGTGTCACAACCAGATCTACCGTATCAATAATCTGCGCCTCTTTGAGCATAAGGTCAGCATAACACCCCACGAGCACGATAAACGCATCGGGCTGCGCACGCCGAATTTTATGGAGCTCTTGCCTACATTTCTTTTGCGCTTGTTCGGTTACAGCACAAGAGTTGAGTACGCAAATAGTAGCCTTCTGCGGCACTTCTACCGTTGTACAGCCCGTAGCCTCGAACTGGCGCTGGTAGGTGGAGGTCTCAGAATAGTTGAGTTTGCACCCCAACGTGTAGTAAAATACCGCGTGCATAAATAATTGTATTGATTACCCCCAACGAGTTAAGCAGTTTCGTTTTTTTTGTGAGACAACAGAGTTGGCAACAATGGGAGCTAGTTGCATGCCCTCGCGGGAGAGAATATATTTACCCTAGAGTAGATCTTTCATAGAGTATATGCCCTTTTTCCCTATCAAAAAACGGGCAGCCGCCAGCGCTCCTGCTGCAAACCCCTCACGGTTCTTAGCCGAGTGTTGCAGTATAATGGTATCATGCGCCGAGTCTAACGAGAGTGTATGAATACCAGACACATTGTCTCGTCGATAAGCAGTGATAGGCAGTGCCGCCACATTATCTGTAGGCGTTAGCGCCCATTCGGCATAAGCATTTTCACCTTGTAAAAAGTGTTGCGCCAAGGCAATTGCCGTACCACTAGGGGCATCAAGCTTTGCCGTGTGATGCGTTTCCTCGATTGAGACGGCATACTGCGGGAAGCGTGCTCGGTAGGAGGCTAATAGTTCAGTAGCTCGCATTAAGATATTTACGCCGATGCTGAAATTCGGTGCATAGAATAGTGCCGCTTTGGGAGATTTCTGAATAAGCGCTTCCAATTCTGGTAGGGCTGCGTACCATCCTGTTGTACCGCAGACTACAGGTAGTTGCAATGCTATGCAAGCCTTGATATTAGCCACGGCTTCTGTAGGAGCAGTAAATTCTATCGCCACGTCTGCTTGTTCCAACTCTTGCTGAGCGTGTGTAATCGGACAATCTTTGTCAATACGAGCTACGATGCTATCTCCAGCAGCCAGCGCCAGCTGTTCGATAACATGCCCCATCTTCCCATAACCTATGAGTACAATACGCATATTTCTATGTGGTTTGTTGGTATGCTTTATTTCTCAATAAATCTCTTCTTGTTGGTCATATAAGCGTACAAAATTCCGTAGAATGCCCACAAGCGTTAGGACAAGAAACAGAGTTCCTCAGTCTTTATACCTAAAAGGTAGTCATGTACAGACATCCGTCGCTTTCCAGCAGGCTGTATACTGGCAATATGCAAACACGTACCCTGCCCCGTAGTCACTACAAACGAATTACGGTCGGGATGAATCATAATGTTACCCACCACGGAAGCGGTTGTCGCACTTTGTGGCTCAAATACGAAGGAGTCAAAAAGTTTTACATCTTCCTGCTTTGCTCCGATTCG
>CAJPTS010000237.1 GCA_905373625.1 Bacteroidia bacterium | reverse complement strand
TTTTCTGATATTTTATAACAGGATTGCGAAAATGTATATGCCCCAAGGTAAGCACTAAGAGAGTTAGAGCCAAGCTAATTCCCCATGTACAGAGTATAGGAATCCCCATCCATTTTAACAAGGTGGTCACTACCAAGGAGAGAGCGAGATAAAGGAAAAAGGCTAGCCAACCTGTGGAGAGCCAGTAGAGATAATGCGCCACATGCAGCTGTAGCCTGCTGTGCGAAATTTGAAAAAGAACAAAAGATACAGAGAGTACCCAAAAGAGCACAGAGATTGAAATTTTAATTAACAATGGCCAATGTGCCATGGTATGCAGCAGCGAACGAAAGACCAATCCGTTCAAACCCAAGTAAACAACTATGCCGATAATAAAAAGGATCATCACGCTTAAAGTTTAAGTGCACGCAATATGCCCACTCTTCGTAATCCGAAGCGCCTGTTATTTACTGATAGAGACAATCTTTGTGCCATAGCATTAAGATGAAATAACCAGAATACGAATTGTGCAGTGCACTGATTAGCACATTTTGTAGGCGCAAAACAAGATTCGTCTCTAAAGGCGCAATGCGCATTTTATTCTATACATTTTCGTCTTTATTTAGGCACGAAAAAAAGCAAGAGGGAGACCAAATTTCTATTTTGACTCCCCCTCCTCTAGGATTAACAAAGAAAATCTACCAATTCATCCGATAAGTAACTCCACAAGAGAGCCAACGCCCTGGTAAGGGGACATCGCCGATGTCCACACGCTTGGCATCTAAGATATTTGACGCCTCTACAAAGAGTTCTACCGCCGGCAGATGAGCCGTTGCACGGAGATCTATACTCAGGTTGTCTGGATAGTTAGTCGCCATCCCCGTTTCAAACGACGTGTATACACCAGCGCGCTTCGAATAACGTAAAGCTGGGAAAAAAGACACCCAGCGCGTACACGGGATCTCCGCCCGAAAGGTAAACAGGTGCAGCAAATTATCTAATGCGTAAGACGACCCTCGCTGCGTATTTTTTGCATTAAGGTGTTTACAATAAGCATAGGCCAACTCTACATTCGCCAAGAAACGAGTATGGGGGTAAATGCCCGCCGCGAATTCCACTCCTACCGTATTCAGGTTTTCATGGTTTTGTGCTTCCCAAACCGTGGACGAAGGCGTGGGCTGTATCCAGTCAATTATATCCCTTCCTACGCGATAAAACCCCGTAAATGCTGCGCGCAAAAGGTTCGTCTGCATATTTAATCCTCCTTCAAAAGTAAACGCGTTTTCTGGGCGTAATTTTTCATTTCCCACACGCGTAGGAGAATTGTAGTAAAGATCTGTAAATGTGGGGAGGCGATAGGCACTATTCGCCGAGAGCATGGCTTTGAGTATTGGGGAAATACGGTAGCTTAAATCTGCACCGTAAGCATATACCCATTTGTAAGCCGAGTTATGCGAAGTCATAGCGCCGAAGTTTATCGTGAACGCATTGAGGTAAAGCGTCTGTTCCAGCGTTGCGGTCATATTTAAGCGTGTTCCGTGTTGGGTGTAGCGTTGTCCACTGACGCCCAGAATAGCACGTGAGGTACTCGCCTTCTTTCCCAGATTCGTGCTCCAAATATCGTCATACCGCCCTATTACGGCGAGCTGCGTACGAGATAAGCGGGTAGAATAAGCTATCCGCCCTCGCCCCGTAACAAGCTGCGTTTGGTGGTAATTATGCCCTTTGTACCACGTAGGCGCATTGTGCCTAAAGAGTTCGAAACAATCTGTGAGGTGGCGGTACGCAAAACTCGCTTCCCATTCCCAACGTTGGTAATAACCTTGATAAGCGAGAGTGGCAATGCTGGTTTTGACCGTTTCAAACTGGTCGGGGTATTTTGGCGAGTAATAAGCTTGTGCCCCAAAAGCTTTGCCGAGATGAGCTAATTGTAGCCGAAGTTGTCCTCGTGGGAGCTCTATTTGCGTGGCGATATAACCATTGTAAGCCACATGATCGGTGTTTGTGGTATAACCATCGGAACTACTACCTGCGGCGTACCCCGTAAATGAAACTCGCCCAAGGCGATGCGCTACGCCTGCAAACAGGTCTTTAAGACCATACTGTCCGAATTTGGTGGAAAGAAGAAAGTGAGTAGAATCGGGGCGTCGTGGGATGATATTTATAGCACCCGAATAAGCGCCTGAACCGTACATGCGTGCCCCTGGTCCTGAGAGGAGTTCGAGTCTGTTCATTGCTTCGGGACGGAGCGGGAGTGCCAGACTATGATGCCCCGTCTGTGCGTCGGTGACGTCAAGACCGTCGATGAGGATAAGTACTTGGTCGAAACTACCACCACGAATACCCAGATCTGCTTGTATGCCTAGCGGACCGCGCTGTCTTACATCGACTCCTGGCAGTACATCCAATGCCTGCTGTACAGAGGTAACTCCTGTTTTGAGGAGCTGATCGCCCGTTAGGCGCTGTACAGAAGCTCGAGGAATGAGAGACAAGGCTTGCTGCCTGACCGTCTCGATAAGCACAGAGTCTATCTCTTCGTGATAGGTACGGAGCACCGAATCGGCTTGTGCAAAAGCGTGTTGTCCGAACGAAAGCATTACGTACGCGAGGGGCAGTACTCCGATGCGTACAAGGTGACCGATGGAGGAAAACACAGAAAGCTGTGTCCCTAACCAGTGTTTGAAGCAAGCTATTTGCTTCGCAAACAAATATAAGATTACCATTTGTAAAAAAAATTATGCTCGCACACGTGTGCAAGCGGTTATACCAAAGACAAAATTAGATACGACACTATCCAAAATACAGTGGGTTGCGTTGCAATATACTACAATCAGAATACTCACGCTTCGGTTCATAGGGTATATTTCTGCCTCACCATTGCACATTTTTATATCGAAAGAGTACACTTCGGAACAAGATATTTTCTTTGTTTTCAGAAATGCCTTTTGCTTTTAATCTTTTTCCAATCATTCTTTTTGAGAAAAATATTACATTTGACGTACAACAG
>CAJPTS010000236.1 GCA_905373625.1 Bacteroidia bacterium | reverse complement strand
TGATCACTCGCATCGATGCTATTTTCGATGCCGATACCTATTTCCCGTGCGAACTTTTGCCGCAGTTGTGGCAACTCGTCCACGCCTCAGAGTGGCAGACGTCGGTAAAAGGGATAAAATTTCGGTTTGAGCGCTACCTTCGCCAGTAACCTGTCTAAACCCCAAGCCATGGCAAGCGAAAAGAATAACGATACTTTGGTCGCTACGCGTAGCGAGCAACCCTCAAGCACACGCCCCATCATCTCTTTACAGGGAGCACGCGTCCCCCCCAATGCAACCGATCTTGAGGAGATGGTACTCGGAGCCTTACTCATAGAGCCCTATTTGGCTGGCGAGCTGAGCGAGTTCTTGCAAAAAGAGCATTTCTACGATGGGCGTAATGCGCTGATATATGAAGAGATTCAGAAGTTACAAATGCGTGGTCTCCCCGTGGATAGTGCTACTGTTACGCAAGCTTTGACAGATGACGGGATCTTAAAAGACGTCGGGGGCGTTTCTCGTCTAGTAGAGCTCTCTATGCTAGTATCCTCTGCTGCAAACACCATGGGGCATGTACGCATACTCATCCAGAAGTACATGCAACGCGAGCTGATACGTATGGCAAGCGAGATACAAGCCGAAGCGTATTCGCCCGACGAGGACGTAGAAGATATACTAGAGAAGGCCGAAAAATCACTCTTTGAACTGCACGAATACAAACTCAGGCGCGAGGTTCAATCATTAGAAATGGCTATTACAGCCGCTTTCAACAATCTGGACAACCTCCGCAAAGACCCTTCGAGCTTCAGTGGCGTTCCTACTGGCTTTCAAAAGCTAGATGCCATGACACAGGGCTGGCAAAAAGGCGACCTAATAATATTAGCAGCTCGTCCCTCGGTCGGGAAGACGGCTTTATCGCTTACCATGGCTCGTAGCATGGCAGTTGAAAACAAGAAAAAAGTTGCGTTCTTCAGCCTTGAGATGTCTATCGTGCAGCTCGTGAATCGTCTCCTGAGCGCGGAGTCTAAAGTAGACGCAAAAGTTTTGCGGAGTGGTCGATTCCTAGAGGGAGATTGGCCTAGGTTGTTAACCGCAATGAACACATTATCGCACGCCGAGATCTATCTGGACGACACGTCGGGGATGGGGCTTGGTGAGATCCGTGCCAAATCGCGTCGGTTAAAAGCTGAGAAGGGAATTGACATCATCATGATAGATTACCTACAGCTGATAAGTAGCCCTTCTACGAAAAATGGCAACCGTGAACAAGAGGTAAGTAAAATATCGCGCGGTTTGAAAGCTCTAGCAAAGGAGCTAAACATCCCCGTATTAGCACTCTCGCAGATGAGTCGTGCCGTAGATTCGCGCACAACCTCAGATTCTATTGGTAAGCCCCTCCTATCAGACTTGCGCGAGTCGGGCGCTATCGAACAAGACGCAGACTTAGTGGTCTTTATAAGTCGCCCTGATAAAAACGGCATCAAAAATTTTGCTGATGGTACCGAGGCTACAGGGCGCGCTGAGCTTATTATAGCCAAGCACCGTAACGGAGAAACAGGCTCAGTCTTTATTAGCTTTGATCCGGGACGCGCTCTTTTCTATGACACGGGCGATATGATAGATCACAACGTGGTCAGTAAAGAAAACTATAACAGTGAACAGAGTTACGCGTCTGACCAAGTTTACGCCTCGTCTAGTAATCCCGAGAATATACTTGATACGGGCGAACTACCTTTCTAAGCTGGAAGCGTGAACGCGTCAGTCGGTATAAAACGTTTCGTAAGGAAAAGACGTGCGCCGATTAGTACTAATACAAGCAGCGCGAGATCAAAAAGTAGCAGGGCGTACCACCCGTAATGAAAGAACGCAAAGCCCGATACGTACCCCACCACCGTAGAGCCTGTATAGTAAAATAACCAATAAAGACACGTTGCACTACTCTTACCGATGCCCGCTTTCATTGAGACCATGCGGCTTGCTACCGTGTGAACGCCAAAGCTTGCAAAGGTGGTAAGCGCCAGACCAATAAGAAGGCACGGGAGCGAATGGAAAAAGAGTACCCCGATCCCCACTATATAGAGAAGCAGACTGAGCTCAAGAAGAAGCTGCGAAGGGTAACGATCAGAGAGTTTCCCAAAAAGCAGTGCTCCGAAAATACCTACTGTATACATCAGGAAGATGAGTGCCACGATATAGTGTGGAAAGTTGTAAGGCTCGCCTTCTAATAAAAAAGGCATGTAATTATAGAGGCTGACAAATACGCCTAGGATTGTAAATCCTATAAAATAAAGCATAAGGAAGTAGGGGGTGGAGAGGAAAATCTTCATTCGTTTGGCACGGATGCGCGGTGCGACATTGGAGGGACGGAAGTTATGCGAACGTGGAAAGATTTTAGTAAAGATAAGCCCCATCACTAAGCAAGCAAGCCCTATAGAGAGCGCCATTATCTGCCAACCATACCATCCCGTGAGGAGCGTGGCGAGTACACGTCCGCTCATGCCACCGATTGTGTTTCCACTTATATAGAGTGAAATAGCAACACCTACATCAGCAGGCGTGATCTCCTCCGCCAGATAAGCCAACGTAACGGCACTCGTGCCCGAGAGAGCAAGTCCCCGCAGTATATTGATGCCCAGTAATACATTAAAATTCGTTGCCAAGGGCGTGAGGAGTGTCAGTACCGCAGCTACAAGCATGGAGAGAGCTATAAGACGTTTACGAGCAAGCGTATCAGCATAAAATACGTAAAAGAACAGCCCGATCGCAATTCCGATAGTCCCCATCGAAACAGCGAGACTCGCGGCAGTATGCGCGATGTTGTAATATTCGCGAAGGGTACTCAGAATGGGCTGAAAGATGTAAAGCTGTGCAAACATCGTGAGCCCGATCAATAGGACTCCTATTCGTATGCGCCGAAAGCGCAGCGTGCCAGGCGCAGCGTAACGTTTAATGGATTCCGAATCGTTCATATTTTCAAATGAGACTGCCCGCAAAGGTAGAGATTGTTGTGCTGTCATACAGTAAATTCAGACGATCTCTGCTCC
>CAJPTS010000235.1 GCA_905373625.1 Bacteroidia bacterium | reverse complement strand
TAATGCGAAAGTTGAGCCCGAGGTGATAAACCTGCTGCACCTTACTGTAAAAAGTTCGGCTGAAGGCGTGATAAAGATTACGTACCACGATGGTAAAAATGATGTAACCAAAGATACAGAGCATGGCGATTTGTCCCTCTCACTCGAACCAGAGGAAATTTTTACTGTGGAAGTAAAGTCCGCAGATCCTGCTAAAGAATATCATCTTAAATACGATCCTGCCAAGATTACGACGGCTGGCGCTGCAAACAAGTTCAAAATACTTGCAGATGCTACTTTGGAAGTAGAGTTCTTCGATCTTTTCACGCTATCAGTTGTTGAGGTGGGTAAAGAAGATGGCTGCACTTACCAATTGTACCTCAATGATCAGTTGGTTGCTAATCACGAAGATGTTAAGTTGAAGGCAGACGATCTGCTCAAGTTTGAGATCTCCTCTTTAGGTTATACATCGGCTATCGTAGCAGAGGGTGCTACACTCGAGTCGGGTACTACGTATAAAGTGAAAGGTGACAAGAATGTGAAGTTTACCATCACCTATACGAAAGATGAGTCACAGTGGCATACAATTACCTTTACAGAGGCATTGCAACCACAAGGGCGTATGATCATTTTGGCGGAAGATGTGAATGTTAAATCGGGAGAAAAAGTAAAACGTGATACAGAGATCGAGTGTCAGCTTCGAAGCCTGCCGCTAGGTTATAAACTGAAAATGGATGTTACGGGACTCACGTTCATTTCTCAGAGCCAGAAAAAAATTAAAGGGCGTCTTGTCACTATCTATGTTTATAAGGTTACCGCAGATGCTACTTTGAATGCTACGCTTGAAAAAGATGAGTCACAGTGGCATACAATTGCCTTTACTCCCGAAGGTAAAGATGCGCACGCACAGCCTTACACCCTAGCAGTGTATGAGATAGGCGAAGAAGCTCTAAAGGAATTAAAGCCGAATGATAAACTTCCGAAGGGTGCATATTTCGTATGTCGGTTTACGACAGTGTCAGGTGCATATCCTACTCTTACGGTTACGGGTGCAAAACCAGTTACAGACGAATGGAGTGGTATATACGGCGCATTTGTCTATGAGGCAGAGGCTGATGTACAAATCACTGTGTCGGGCTGGGGAGAGAAACTCATACCTGTTAGCATTACGGTAAAGACAGAAGACCTCGGCGAGGCAGAACTTACCTATCTGAAAGATGGAGAAACGATACACGTGAAAGACGGCGGACAGATCCCGTGGGGAGTAATTTGTAAGCTAGTAATTCTTCCTAAGCCAGGTTGCGAGATTAAAGCGGAGAATAAGCCAGAGGTTAGCGGCTTAACCTATATAAACGAAGACTCCTATAAAGTAGAGGGAACGGAAGTATCAGTAACGGTTACTTTGATGCGCTCTATGTATAGCTACAGTGTTGTTGCGCATGACGGAATCACCATCAAGGCAGAGAAGATACAAAAGAACGGTAAGACGAAACTCTTGGATGATAAGTCGCAACTCATATATGGAGACAAAGTAATACTAACGGTTAGCAATACCGATGAGGCTAATCTTTGGTTAAAGGATGTCGCTATTACGGGATTGGAAAAAATTGCAGGTGAAGAAAACACGTATACCGTAGTGGGCAATGTACTGGTAGAACCGGAAGTAGTAAAACTCCTATCGCTCTCGCTCAAGCCGAATGTAAATGCGAAGTTTACGGTAACTTATACAGAGAAGAGCGAAGAAAAGAGTGTGAACGTGGAGAGTGATGAACTAAACGTGAAAGCCAATGAAAAGACGCAAGTCTCGATTAAAATAACGGAGGTCAATTCTCAGCACCGCTTCTTAGGCGTGAAGCCCTTAACGGCGACGCCTTCGGCGGATCCTATGCTTTACACTTTTGAAGCGACAGAAGCTAGCGTTGTAGAGGTGCTTACAGAGGCGATAGAATACGTAACACTAACCGTGAACTGTAGTGAGCATGGCAAACTCCAAGTGGCTTATACAGAGCCTTCGGCTGCGCAAGCAGGGGAGAAGAGTGAGGAGGTAGAAGGCGCGAAGACTTTTACCATCGAAAAGGGGACAACTGTGAAATTGAAAGCACTGCCAGACGAGCACTTCCGCGTTGCGAAGTTCCAAGTGGGTGAAAATGCCTCGTTCCCACAAGAAGGAACATTGTTACTTAAAGAGCCTACGCAAGTGGCAGTTACCTTCGAGGCGCTCACGTATCCAGTAAGTGCCATTACACATCGTGGTAAAGGGACGTTGACACTCTCTACGTTGGATCGGCAGAAAAATGTAGAACTAAAGCAGGGCGATTTGGTTTATGATGGTGAGAAGCTTCAGATTGCATATAGTGCCGATGCGGCTTTTGATGCTAAACCCGAGACACTAAAAACGGAAGGGCTTAAGCAAGAAGGTAGCGCATATGTGGTAACGGGAGCAGTATCGGTTAGCATAGACTTCGTACCTAAGCCTACTGCTGTAGAAGATGCTTTGTTAGCTCAGGTCGTAGTTGCGCCTAATCCATTTACCACGCAGCTGCGCTTGGTATGCGAGGGGGTAGTAGGGCGTTATGACTTACTCAATGCACAGGGTGTAGTAGTGCGCAGTGGTAATCTAACAGGCAGTGAGCAGGTAATAGAGACCGCGGATCTTGCTGCTGGACTATACCTATTACGTCTCACCGCAGCGAGTGGTGCTACGAAAACCATCTCGGTGGTAAAGAACTAGACAGGAAACGAAACGAGTTGTAAACAACGGGCACTGCCTTCGGGTGGTGTCCGTCGTTTTAGGTACTAAGTACTAGTACTAAGTACAAAACCAAGTACGAAGTTCGAGGTTCTAAGTACGCGACAAGCGATTATTATCTGGTGTTTACTTGGAACTTGGTACTTTGAACCTTGTACTTACTTTTAGCCTTTAGCTTTTTACTTTTAGCTTATTAGAAATCCGTATTCGTAGACCTTCGGCACTATCTGCTGCCGCAGCACCTCCATCGCCTCCTTCAAATTGCCTAACAGACGCATATACTCCATGTCGTCGC
>CAJPTS010000234.1 GCA_905373625.1 Bacteroidia bacterium | reverse complement strand
GTACTGTCTAGTATTACTTTTTTTTTTCCACAAGCCTCATTACCAGAGGTGTGGTCGCAGTTATTTTGGTTACGGAAGCTAGGTCGTACATCGTGGTATCGGTCACGGGCGGAGAGTATTTAGAATAGGTTGTCCGACCAAAATTGCGACGATAAAAGATCTCGCCACCTTGGTACGCTAAGATTTGTATGCCTGGGTAAGCGCCACTATCGATCCCCGAGAGCGCCAGTGAGTCTGCGCGCGCTATATAAAATGGGTTTGCACCATGTTGGGTCGGAGAAACGTAAGATACGCGTAAACCGCCCTCGGTACGTATGCCATCGCCAAAGTTAATATCGGGCGGGAGTGATATGGGCGATGTACCCTGAGCTGGTAAAGCGCCAAATAAGATTTGCGATACGGCGTCCTGCGAAAACGAACTGGCGTCATAAGCTTGCACGACGGCGGAAAAATTGCTCAGCGGAAAGAAACGAGCTTGTACATAGGGCGAGCCAAAAACAACTAGTATCGTAGGTTTACTCTTCGCACAAGCGTTAGCAAACTGAATTTGTGCATGGCTCACGCCGAAGTTTTTAGATGGCGAATAACCCGTAGCGCGGATAGCAATTATCACCAACGTTTTATCTTTCGTGGCGGCTTTTACTTGTGCTGCTATTGTGCCCTGCAAAGATGCAGAGGGGTATTCTTTTACGCTCGCATAGCGCTGCAAATCTGCCAGAAAAATGTCTTCTTTTTTGGACAGGAAACTCACATAGCCTATAGATTGCTTATCAAGTTGTGTAATGGGAACGGTCTCTGCCGTATTGTGCAAAAGCGTGACGGACTCTTGTGTGATGCGGGCACTTAAGTCGTTTCGTGCCTGTTCATTAAGCGATTTCTCTACGGGCGATTGTGCCGCTATCTGTGCACTTACTTCGCGCTGTGCCTTCGTGGTAAAGTACTTTGCCATAAGTATACGCCTTGCGCGCCGTTCCACGTCCTCTGTGCTAATTTTTTTATGCTTTACAGCTTGTACAATGGCTTTTATGCTTGCGGGTATATTCTCGGGGCAGAGTAGGATGTCAGCGCCCGCTAAATAAGCTTGTAGTGCCACGTCCTCGCTCTTCAGTTTACCAGTAGCCCCCTTCATATTTAGTGCGTCAGTGCAAATTAGCCCGCGAAAATGTAAAGAGTCTCGTAGCAGAGTGGTTGTGATCTCTGCACGCAAGCTTGCAGGTACAGAATCAGGGAGTCCCAAGCCTGGTAATGCGATATGCGCCACCATCACCATAGCCACGCCCTCATTGATTAAATAGCGGAAGGGTACGAGGTCGCAACTATCCAGCTGTATGTAATTAGCTTTTACAATAGGAAGCGTGTGGTGCGAATCTGTTGAGGTGTTCCCGTGTCCAGGGAAGTGCTTGGCACATGCAATAAGCCCCTGCGACTGCATCCCCGCCATGTATGCTCCACCAAATTGAGAGACGGTCGTCACGTCATCCGAAAAGCCGCGTACTCCGATAACGGGATTCTGTGGATTGCGCTGCACGTCTACTACGGGGGCAAAGTTTATGTGTACACCAAGCTCTAATAATTCTTTGGCAACCTCCTCGCCCATCCGATACGCTAATGAGGGGATACCACTCGCTGCCAATCCCATCGCCTTTGGGTAAGCAAAGCCATCCTCCAGACGCATGTCTGTGCCCCATTCGGCATCTAGTGCAATGAGGAGGGGAACGGAAGACTTCGCCTGATACGAATCTATCAGTGAGCGCATACGGGCGCTTTTACCCTGTAAAAACATGACGCCGCCCACGTGATGTTTCGCTATGAGCGGTAGTATCGCTTTGTCTTCATTTTTATCGCCTCGTGCGTAGCCTACGAGCATGAAAGATTGAGCCACCTGATCTTCAAGTTTCATGGTTGCAAGTACAGAGTCTGCCCAGTGCTCAGCCGCGGGATCGTCTAACCAACTCGTAACCTCTTGCGAATGCCCACTGAAGGACAGGCACAAAAAAAGCCCGACGAAGAGCATCCGCCGGGATAATATCTTATGCAGTACGCGCATCAATAAGCGATATAGTTCTAACGTATTTACTTGACCGTAATGAAACGAAGTGCACTCATCAGGGAGTCCTTGTAGGACTTACCGATGGGTAAGGCTACCGTCTTGCCCTCCTGCACCATGATTACCGAGCTATCTTCGATACTCTGAATCCGCGTGAGGTTCACGATGTAGGAACGATGTATCCTACGGAACATGCTGGGTGGCATATGCCCCTCGGTGGTCTTTAGTGTAAAGTGGAGTGTAAACTTCTCCTTGTCGGTAATAATCTTTACGTAATTTTCCATGGATTCTATCCAAAGGATCGAACTGTACGGGACGCGTACCAACGAGGCATTCTTCTTGAGGAATAATTCGCCTTCGGAGCCCGTGGGGTGCATCCATTTCATGGCTTTGGAAACGCCCTTAAAGAAGCGAGCGTAGGAGATGGGCTTGAGTAGGTAGTCTGTAGCGCCGAAGTCAAAAGCACGCACGGCGTAGCTATCAGAGGCAGAGATCATAATAACCTGCGGCGGGTTCTCTAGCGTATCTAAGAACTCAAAGCCATCCATGTTGGGGAGCATAACATCGAGGAATACGAGGTCTATGCCACTCTCGCGCTTCAAGAAGTTTAGCGCTTCTATGGATGAGCCGAATTCTCCCACTGAGACCATAAAGTCCGTCTGGTTGATATACTCCATGAGTATGCGGCGGCTCACCGCGTCATCGTCTATTATTATACAACGCATCTCGGTGACTGTTTAGTGATTGCTGCGAGTGTAAAACCTAAAATTGCGAAAAACAATAGCGCAGCTTCACAGCATAAAGCGGTGAGACTGCGCTAGTAATTTCTGAGTAACTCAAGCCTAGTTTATAGCCTTCTTCAGTTCTGCACCAACTTTGAACGATACGCTGTTGGACTCAGGAATGTTGATCTTCTCATGTGTCTTAGGATTCTGACCTACACGTGCCTTACGAACAGAGATCTTGAAGGTGCCAAAACC
>CAJPTS010000233.1 GCA_905373625.1 Bacteroidia bacterium | reverse complement strand
CTACGAGGCAATCAGCGTACCAGTGGCGAACTCTCGCGCCGAGAGGGTGGTAAAATTTTCGGCAGCGGTAGTCGTACGCCCATTGCTATCACTATTTTAGTTCGCTACCCCGCGGATAAGCGACTCAACAATTGTAAAATATACTACCATGATATAGGCGACTACCTGTCGCGTGAAGACAAACTGCGCATTATCCGACAAACCAAATCGTGCCTGCGCTTGCGTTGGGAAAGCATCGCGCCCAATGAAAAGAACGATTGGATCAACCAGCGCGATGAGCTTTTCGATACACTGCTCCCCCTAACGCCTGAAAAGAAGTTTGATGCAGAAGCGAAAAGTGTGTTTTCCGTCAATGCTATTGGTGTCGTTAGTGCTCGAGATGCGTGGGTGTTAGGCTATTCCAAAGAGAAAGTGTCTGAAAATATGCAGGCTATGATTGCTTTCTATAATCAACAGATAGGAAAAGAAAAATTCTCCGATGATGAGACTAAGATCGGTTGGTCAAGAGCTCTAAAGAACGATAGAGCAAAGAATGTAAAACACTTGTTTGATGCTTCGCAGTTTGTATATTCTATGTATCGTCCCTTTAACAGGTTAATTATGTACTACCATCGCCCTTTTATAGAAAGCCCAGGGATTTTTAATAGGCTCTATCCTAGAGGTTTGGAAAACCGCATCATCGTGCTAAGTGGAGTAGGCACATCAAGACCTTTTTCATGTTTGATGTGCGATACAATCCCAACGTTAGGATTGACAGGATACGATCAATGCTTCCCCCTCTACTGGTACGAAGAAAACAATCAGCGAAATTTATTTAGTGAATACAAGAGCGGAGATAGGTGGATACGGCATGATGGGATCTCCGATTGGTTTTTAGCGCAAGTGCGCAGTCGGTTTGGTGGAACAAAGGAGCTCGCTAAAGAGGATGTATTCTACTATGTGTACGGTTTGCTACACAACCCCGACTATCGCACCCGCTTTGCTGACGACCTCCGCAAATCATTGCCTCGCATACCCATCGTAGAGCGCGTGGAGGAGTTTATGGCATTCAGTAAAGCAGGTCGTGCCTTAGCCGAGCTACATTTGCATTACGAAGACCATGCTCACGAAGCAGGAGTGGTTGTGGAAGAGCGTGAGCGAAACACTACAGACGAGTTTGCTTACTATGCTATAGAGAAGATGCGTTTCCCCAGCAAGGAGAACCGTAGCACCATTCTTTACAATGCTCGTATCACGATAGAGAACATTCCCGAGGCAACCTACGCTTATAGGGTTAATGGTAAAAGTGCGATAGAGTGGATTATGGAACGATATGCCATCACAACTGACAAGAAAAATGGCATCAAGAACGACCCCAATCTCTGGGCGCTTGAACACCAAAAACCGCGCTACATACTAGATCTCTTACTCTCGATTATACATGTTAGTCTCGAGACGCAAAAGATTGTGCAGTCGCTTCCTAAGCTGGATTTATGAGAAAAAAAACAGTCTCCGCCCTTTTGAGGCGAGAGACTGTTGGTGTATGCTTATATAAATTCTATAACATCGCCACTACTTGTACAGCGCTTGTGCCAAAGCCTTCAACCCGTCCGCACTAGGGAGGTCGGGGTACGCCTTTTTCATTGCGTTAACAAAAGCCTCTGGGGTCTTATTCTTAGCGTGCAGTTCTTTCATTTTCTTCAAATAGGAGATTTTGAACTGAACAGCATCTGCGTTAGCAATACTGCCCCCATGACCTCCAATAAAGAGCTCCGCACCAGATTTCTTCGCATTTTCACACTCTGCCATCTCGGCATCGATAGCCGCCAATGAGGCTACTTGCAGGTGGCTTACATGTGCCTTATATCTTTTTCTTTTGTGATTTCCTAAAAAACTCCCTACCACTTTACAGGTTCACTCAGGATGTCCCCGTCAGAGGCATCTTCCGCTGTAAATGTGTTGCCACGATACTGCACGCAGAGCATTATGAGTGGTTCTGACCCGTTATTGCGCACGCTGCGCTTTCCATCGGGCGCTACTCGCACCACGCTACCTTCTTCTACTGGGAAGACCTGCCCATCCACTTGAAACTCTCCTTTGCCCCCGAAGAAAAAGTAAAGCTCTTCGTGCTGCTTATGTGTATGCAAGAAACCTGTCTCCGTACCAGGTTGAAAGACCTGCATAGAGAATTCGCCTCCTGTAGCACCAACAGCTGTCCCGCCAAAGATCTTGCCAGGGATCTTTACTTCGGGACTGAATTCCAATACATACTCATTCAGTTCGCTCATTTTGCCGATGTTGATAGCTTTGAAATTGGTTGCCTCGGCAATCTCCTTAATCTGTTTCATCTTATTCCTTTTTGGTTGTTAGTAAAATCAGCGTGTCCTGTTTTCTTTTACGCAACAAAGGTATGACATCGCTCGTTGCTGTACAAGTAGGCACTTAAAAATCAATTAGTTACCTAGATGTTAGCATTGCGTGTATTAAACACTTTAGGTCGCATATTTTTTTGAAAAAATTTCTATTGGTATATCAACAGACGTTTGGTTACCTTTGTATAGCAATTTGAGAGCATTTGCCAATGGACAATAAAACATTAGAAGACGCCTTATTTCCCACTTGTCCGATACGGAATATCTTAACTCGTTTTTCAAGCAAGTGGTCGCTACTTGTCCTCTATACCCTCAGTACAAAAGGGCGCGCCGTAAGGTTCAAAGAGTTGCAGCGCGAGATCCCCGACATCTCCCAAAAAATGCTGACTGTGACCCTCCGCACACTTGAGGAAGATGGCTACGTCTCTCGTGCCGTGTATCCTGAAGTCCCTCCGCGCGTGGAATATGCTATCACCGAACGAACAAAGAGCCTGCTTCCGCACATCGATGCCCTAATCTTGTGGGCTTCTGAAAATATGGAAGCAATTATAAACGATCGGAATAAGAACACCTCCTTGTAAACGCCTTTTAGGACAGTATTGTGTTTCATAATGCGTGAAACGCCAGTGTTGCTTGAGAATTTTGAGTTCTGTTACGTACGTTAGTATGCTCTCTTCACCCTCATT
>CAJPTS010000232.1 GCA_905373625.1 Bacteroidia bacterium | reverse complement strand
AATTAAAGACGCGTATCGCGAGGGAATGACTTTTACGTACATTGAAAATATTTCTGAACTCTTAGACGTTGTATTTGAGCGTAAGAAATAGTCCTACGAATGACCGATAATAAGAAAAAAGAAGAAGCTCCTTTTTCTCAAAAGGGGCTTCTTGCTTTAGCCAAAGATACGATCCGCACCGAAGCCAATGCTGTAGCAGAACTTGAAAACAGTATTAACGAAGAATTTGGTGCTATACTAGACCTCCTATTACACACGCAGGGGCGCGTAATCTGCACAGGAATCGGTAAAAGTGCCATCATAGCACAAAAGATCGTTGCAACTTTCAATTCCACTGGGACTCCAGCAGTCTTCATGCACGCCGCCGATGCCATTCATGGCGACTTGGGCATCATACAGCACGACGACGTAGTGCTCTGTCTTTCAAAGAGCGGCGAAACAGCGGAAATAAAAGTACTAGTCCCCCTAATACAGATGAACGGCAATCCGCTAATTGCCATGGTATCAAACCCCCAAAGCTACCTAGCACAACACGCCAACTACATACTGCACGCCACGGTAGATCACGAAGCTTGCCCTAATAATCTGGCACCCACCTCTAGCACAACCGTACAACTTGTACTGGGCGATGTCTTAGCCGTTTGTTTACTCAAAGCGCGCGGTTTTACTCCGCAGGATTTTGCTAAATACCATCCAGGAGGAGCGCTTGGAAAGCGACTTTATCTCCGCGTGGAAGATTTGCTCTCGGCGACGACCATCCCAAAAGTTCAGGAAGAAGACACGTTACAAAAGGTTATTCTTGAGATCTCGCACAATCTGCTAGGTGCTACCGCCGTTACTAACCAAGAAGGGAATCTTAAAGGGATAATTACTGACGGAGATTTACGACGTATGCTTCAACGTTCTCCCGCTCCTTCTCTTACACTCACATGCGCAAAAGATATTATGACGCTCAATCCGAAAACTATTCAAGCAGACGCGCTTGCTATAGAAGCGTTTAACATCATGGAGCAGTATAAAATTACACAACTGATCGTGCTACGCGGTTCACTCTATGTGGGAATGATACACGTTCATGATCTTCTGCGTGAAGGAATTGTAGGATAAAACAAATCATAGTTATCGATGAAATTATCAATTCTCTCGCTTGGCATGAAAAAAAAAGCAACATCAAATAAGCAGAAGCTACCTACACAACGTCATTATCTAATAACAGTATTTTTTCTCCTATTCCTACTCCTCCCCAATATTGCACTTGCTATACAATTTTACCCCCTTGTCCAAGCGTTAATACTTTCGGGTATGGCCTTAGCTATACTCCTTTTACCGAGTACATTTCTCCCTATTCGTATCTGGTTATTGGTGGAAGGCATATTGTTACTTCTGCTTCCGCTAGATCTCGCTTCTTGGCTTTCTATGCGACAACCCATCACAGACGGTTTTATGTTGTCCGTTTGGCATACTAATCAGACCGAAGCCATAGAACAACTCCGACAGTATGTACTTCCCATCGTAGCCTACATATTATTACTAGTAGCCTATTTTATTGTGCTTTTCAAACTAGTTCCTAACAAATTGTGGCTACCACGTAAACTCCGCTTTTTTGTTTTACTCCCATCTATACTCCTACTTCTCGTTGGCATCTCTTTTGCCCCGACAGCCTGCATGCCACAGTTTGATGAGGAGTTTACGCCTCGCGGAAGACTCTACCCCATAAAATGGGTATTCAATCATACCTATCCTTTTGACGTTACAAGACGAATTAACGCCGTTAGACGTCAACTCAGATTTTTAGAAAAAAGTGCTAAGGAACGCGGGATTGTAATACAACCAGAAGAAGTGAACTTCTCGGGCAATTCCGAAGATATGCTCGGTCTATTTGTTATAGGCGAAACCTCGCGAGCATGTAACTGGCAACTAGCTGGTTATCAAAGAGAAACTACACCTCGCCTAGCCAAACGCACTAATCTTTATTTCTTCGACGACGTCTTTGCGGGGGCAAATTTCACACTACTCTCCGTCCCCCAACTGATCTCCGAAGCAACGCCCCAAGAGCTCTACAAATGGAATAAATCACCCATGCTCACCGAGATTTATGCACTTAGCGGATATTATCTGGGGTGGATCTCTATACAATCTTTAGGCGATGTGTGGTTAGATATAGCGCGACGCCCATGTAATTACATTAGCCTGCATACAGGCAATTGGGATCGCGATCTGCGAGATGAGGAATTACTACCACGCATAAGATATTTCTTAGAAAATACACACTATAAACGAAGATTTTTAGTCACACACACAATAGGAGGACACTTTGCTTATACAAAACGATATACGCCCGAGTATGCGCATTTTAAACCAGAACTGGAAAACGAAAGCACATCATTTTGGGATTTAAGGCAAAGCGGTAAAAGCAACCTTAATTTTGTCAATTCCTTCGACAATACAATTGTCTATACCGATATGATACTAGACTCCATCATAACCTATGTAGAAGAACAGCACAAACCTGCATTTATCGTCTATATTGCAGATCATGGCGAAAATCTGTTAGAACCGCCTACTTTTCGCGCCTATCACTCTTACGAGACACCGTCTCATTACGAAGCTCACGTCCCTTTTTTTATTTGGCTCTCTGACGAATACAAAACGCTTTATCCGAGCACAGATTCTATTTTGAAAGCTCACCAACATCTTCCAGTACAGAGTACAGCTACATTTTATACTCTTTTAGAACTTGCCAAAATTTCTTACACATCAGATTCTACAAAGAGTCTTGTAAGTCCGTACTACAGAACACCTAACGAGCGTCCTATTTCGAATCCCGATGGCAAGCTCTGCTCTGAACCTCGCTACGAAGGTCAAACCTTTTGCCCTGTTTACAACCAAAAAGAACAGATTAAAGAAAACTAGAGGTAAATAACTTATCCCTAAGCATTTCTATTCTTATCGCGATACGTTATTTTCTTGTCGAATCATACCCATATAACTGCTCTCATTTTTGAACAAAATCTTGTATCATAGTATCAATAAAGAAACCTCCATATCTACCCCTATACTTCCAATATCTCTACCAGTTTTTCGA
>CAJPTS010000231.1 GCA_905373625.1 Bacteroidia bacterium | reverse complement strand
GTAAAACGCCAAGACACCTTGCGCGAGGAAAGCTACAATATCGGCGATGTACGCGTAGAGGGTACTCGCACCCGAACAGCAGACCGGCGCATCTTTACATTCTCCAAAGAGGATGTAAAACAAGCCTACACAAGTTTTGAACTCATAAAAATGCTCCCCATTGTGCAAGAAGACCCTATCAGCGATGGCTTAAAAGGACTACATGGCGGTTCTGTCGCAATTCTCATAAACGGAGTCAAGGCTACTTACAACGATGTACGCATGATTCCAAAAGAGAAGATAAAACGCATAGAAGCCTACGAGATCCCACCTGCACGTTTCCGAAACGTGGAAAGTGTGCTAAACGTTGTCACCTATCACCTAGACGATGGTATTTCTCTGGGCGTCGATGTAAATCATGCGTTTACTACGGGTTTTGGAAACGATAACGCCTATTTTTCTTGGATTCGAGGTAATCATAAACTGAGTGCCGAATATGGACTATCGTACCGAGACTATCGCGATCGGCGTATGAAAGAGGAGTTTCGCTACACATTGTCGGGCTTAAGACATCAACTAACCTACAACAAAAAGGATCATTTTGGCTATACAACCCATTCGCCACGCCTTCGCTACTCCTTTGTGGAAGACGAGAAAACCGTAATAGAGATCGTTGTACAACCTTCGTTTGAAAACCGATTTAGCAACGGGACGGGATCGGGACTTTATCAAAAAGAAACGATAGCCGATAAGGAACTACGTACACAGAACGATAGTAAAACACGTACCTTTAACCCTTCGGTAGATCTCTATTTGTGGAAACGCCTGACGGATAAAGATGAGATTAGTCTGAACCTTGTAGGTACTCGTTTTGGCGTGAATATGAAAAATCAAAACCGAGAAGAAAATATCTCAGATGCCCAAGTGCTTTATGGCGATGATCGGACTTTGGAGAATCAGAAATACTCTGCCATTGGCGAAATTATCTATACGCGCAATCTGGGGGCTGTAAAGTGGAATACGGGCTACGAAGGTTCTTTTGCTTTTTTGCATTCTAAAGCGAAAAATCTGTACGGCGACTTCGATTACCGTAGTCGTCTCTTTTCGCAATATGCCTATACGGAACTATCGGGACTATACCGTCGCCTCTCCTATCGTTTTAGCCTTGGCTTTAAGCACACTAACAATATAGTGGACAAGCAACGAACCCCGCAATGGGGAGTTACCCCCAAGGTCATATTGTCCTATATGTGGAGCAAAGGTCACACGACGCAACTGCACTATTTTTGGGCTCTCGAAACGCCAGGCATTAACGAGCTAAGCACGAATATTTCCAATCGGTCAATCGATATACTTGAAACGGGTAATCCCAAAGTGATCGGAGAAAGCGCACATGCCGCAACGCTAATGCATACTTTTGAGAATCAGTTCCTCACTCTGAATTGTGCTTATATATCTGCTTATGCAAGCAATCCGTTTGTAGCATATTACGAAGAGCGAGGTGGCAAACTATGGAATACTGTTGCCAACGGATATCACACTTGGCAAAACGGAGGTTTATTAGTTGCTACTATAAAACCCTTCGGCAACAACTACTTGCAATTGCAAGGCTACGTCCTCCCAGTTTATAATGTGTTGCGTTCCGAATATATCAATATATCGCGTTGGACTTGGGAGAACAATCTCAACCTAAAGCTCAACTACAAAAACTTTACGCTTAGCTACCAGTACCGTGTACCTTTTTACAACTTAGAGCGCTCCGATATCAGCTTAAGCGAGAACATCCATTACCTGAAGCTACGGTATCAATGGAACAGATGGCAGTTCTCGGGAGGCATACTGTTTATAGGCGAACCGTCGCATTACCACAACGAGTCATTAGCAGGTTCACGCGTCTTCCATACGACCGAGACTTGGATCTACGACAATAAAAACATGATAACCCTTGGGGTTGCATTCCACTTCCAGTCAGGACAACAGGCAAAGCAGTATGAAAAGCTCCTGAATAACTCGGACACCAGTGCCCCGATGCGATAAACAACGCGAAGTTGTCTTCCTCTCTCTTAGACGAAATGCTGGGACGGCTTTTCAAAAAAGAGAATTAAGATATCACACGCAGAGCTAAGCCCGTTTCGCGTAGCAAAAACTAACTGTAGCTTCACAGCCCCCTGAACATGGCTTGAAGCGCAGACATTGCCTTCAGCAGTTCATCAAACGAAGGCTTTTTACCATAAATCATAGACTCCTTCATGGCTTCATAGTCTGCTCTCCAAACTGCACAAATATCTTCTCTTGGAATCAGTTGGATGCGTTTACGTACGTCAGGCGTATAATCCATACCCTTTACTGAAGTATAAATTTCACGATGATGACGTATTGTCTCCCATAAAGCATCATCTGCAATAGCTTCTCCAGCAAAATCTTTATTTAACATAACGTACAGATCGTAAAGATGACGGCTCTTACGTTCAGCCCTCATCCCGTGTCCAGGAATAGAGAACAGCTCGTGAAGCAAAAACACTTTTTCTAGGAATGTCTTTGCAGGAATTGCCGTAAGAATTTTGCTATCCACTAATGGAGCAACAGCAATGTTCTCGGCTATGATACTTCTAATTTGTACAGCTTCGGTCGGTTCAAGTAACGAACGCGCACTTACTTCCAACACTATATCAGAGCGAAGGTATGTACGTTCATCAAAGACCGATTTGTAGTGAATATATACTTGGCGTGGTTCAGGATAAGTGTTGTCGCCTTCACCATTTGGCTGAGCTTCAATCGTGATGAAAGCGTGTAAGCCCAGTCGTTCAATTTCTACACAAATCTGAGGACACAGCTGCTCTAAAACAAAAAGAGAGGATGCCTTCCGCAAGCCCTTAATTTGCTTTTTTGTGAGGTCTTTGTGAGTCACGCCTAGGAGTAACGGATCAATTGCAAGATCTATATCTTCCGAGAATCGCTCTATCAATCTCCAAACCTTGCTCAAACTTGTGCCGCCTTTAAAGACAATATGTTCTGCAAACGGTAACGCAAAAACAACCTGCAAGATTGTCGTTACCCAGAAGTCTTTTTCTACAACCTGAGCTGGCAAACCTATTTATGTGCAACCGATTCATAGAC
>CAJPTS010000230.1 GCA_905373625.1 Bacteroidia bacterium | reverse complement strand
CAAAAAGCCCGTCTGGGTGGGCGATTGAGCGGTATCCAATTCCATTTACTTGCGCTCTCAACACCCCGCTTCGCGCTACTTCTAGCCTGCATGTTGTGCCTACTTTTAACTCTTAACTCTATGGAAGAGTTACGCAAGACACGCAAAAATACTACTAATTTCCCCTTTACGCGCTGCGCTTTCTATGCAATGCATTCTACCACTCGTGGGAGCACCGCGAAAATGAAAATATGAATGGACTCATTCGCCAATATGTGTCCAAAGGTTCTTCGTTAGAAGGACACTCTGCGGAGTTCATTTTAGCCAAACAAGAGCTGTTTAATAATCGTCCTAGAAAATCGATCGGCTATTTAACGCCGAAAGAATTTGCTTTTCGTAAATTCGATATTGTAATTCTGGAAAAACAGAACGGAAAGTTGTATTTGTGACTTGAAGTCAGCTTACGCAAATCTCTCTTTTAGAAATTGTACTGCAAGAGACGAGGTTGCAAAGATATCGCTCGTAGACACCACTTCATTGCTAGTATGCATATAACGACACGGTATGCTCAGCAGAGCCGTACGCATTCCTGCACGACTGACCTGCATAAAATTTGCATCTGTACCAGTAGGATGCGGAATTGCCTCAAGCTGATAGGCTATGTCTGCATTGTTCGCAGCAAGCTTCAGATGGTCGAAAAGCTGCATATCAATATTCGGACCTTTAGCTATCACTACACCCTTCCCCATTTCTATGTTGCCGCTCTTTTTAGGCGATACGGTCGGATAATCTGTCGCGTGAGTTACGTCAATTGCTATACCTACCTCGGGCTCTAGTGAAAAAGCAGCCGTACGAATCCCCCGACAGCCAATTTCCTCTTGCACGGATGCCACTAAGTACAAATCGCATCCTAACTTTACGTTGACTAAGCTTTTGGCTATCTCTACCAGAGCGAAAACGCCTGCACGGTCATCTAACGATTTAGACAAAACTACATCTTCCGTTAGCATGTGCGGAAGGGTAGAGTAGGTAATATAGTCCCCAATCTCAACGCGGAGTTCTGCCTCCTCACGAGACTTAGCCCCGATGTCTATCCAAAGATCTTCGGGTTTGACGTTTGTTTTCCCGCGCTCCTCTACAGAAAGCAGGTGTATGGCTTTTTTGCCGATAACACCTACAACCTTGGTAGCCCCATGATGTATATATACTCGCTGACCAGGTAGTAATGTACAGTCTACTCCACCTACGGGTTGGAAAAATATAAAGCCATCAGTATCAATGTAGGTTATCATAAGCCCGACTTCGTCCATATGGGCGGCAAATAGCACCTTCGGACCATTACCCTTTTTACGAGCAATGTAATTGCCAAAAGTATCTCGTGTAACTTCATCTACATAAGGGTGGACATGCTCCTCAAATATTTTCCCAACCCCATCTTCATACCCTGCCACTCCCGTGGCGGAAAGAAGCGCATGTAGTATGTGCAAATCCTCTCTATGCTGCATTGTAATCGCTGTCCACAATTCAAATCATCGGTAAAGGTACGCATTTAATTTACGGGGGTAGTGCCTGTGCTTACTTCTTGCTGTTACCATTAGTTCCTATTTTTAGCTTGCAGCGCACTTCCTATCTTGCCCCTCAGCCCGAAATGACGCTTTCGTAATGAGCCATTTGGTAAAATCGCTTTCTCTATGTACCTTTGTGCACTTTTCTGTTGAGTGTAAAAAGTAATTAAGTATGATAATTGTACAAGTTAAGGAAGGCGAATTGATTGACCGCCCATTAAAGCGTTTCAAACGTAAGTTCGATCGTACAGGCACTATGCGCGAGATCCGCAGACGTACTGCCTTTACGAAACCATCCGTTCGCCGACGCGAGGAGATCTTGCACGCACGCTATATACAGCAGATGCAAGATAAGGAAGTGCAATAGGTTCTGTGACCACTGCCTTTCTTTAGCGCTTAGCTAGGAAAGTGTAAAGTATGAGTCTCTCGGAAGACTTGTGTGAACGTTTTTTGGACTATCTCAAGTTTGAAAAAAATAGTTCGCCCCATACTTTGCGCGCGTATGAACATGATATACGCTCCTTTTTTGAAGCCTTAGGCTACAAAGAAATCTCGTTAGAAGCTTGTAGTGCCGTGCAAGTTGGCGATGTAAGAACTTGGTTGTCAAGCGCAGTCAAGTCAGAAATGGGAGCACGTACCATTAATCGCCACTTGTCCTCTTTAGGAAGCTTTTATCGCTACTTGCAGCGGGTGGCACTCTGCAAAACCAATCCCATTTTGATTGTCCCGCGCCCAAAAGCGCCTAAGTATTTGCCAGAGTTCCTCTCCGAGCCTGAGATGGTACAGCTATTAGCGCCTGAGAATTTCTCTGACGATTGGGCGGGCAGACGAGACCGCCTCCTACTATTAATGCTGTATACGATGGGACTCCGGCGTAGCGAACTGGTCGCGCTCAAGTGGAAGGATTTTAATCCTCGTGAACGAACCATGTTAATCTTCGGAAAACGAAAGAAAGAGCGCCTCGTCCCTTTAACCACCGAAGTTGTAACCCTCTTAGAATCCTACCGAAAAGAAACTGAATTAAGCTTCGATTTGGAGGTTTCTACAAATTCTGCTATCTTAGTCGACAATAAAAACGTAGGTGTGACAGCAGCATTCGTTTATTGGGTCGTAAATCGGTACATCCGTACGTATACGGAACACGAGGGAAAAGCAAGTCCCCACGTTGTCCGACACACTTTTGCCACGCATCTCCTTCAAAATGGAGCAGACATCGTGGCGATAAAAGATCTGCTCGGACACGCAAGTTTATCTACCACGCAAATCTATACCCATACGGATCTGGCGCTCTTAAAGTCCAGTTACCTCCGTTCACACCCGCGCGGCTTGAAATTCTCCCAAAATAATCAATCATCCTCCGCGGAGGATAAAAAAAAGGAATAGAAATGTCGCAAGATAAGGTTCGCTATGAACTCCACGGCGTTGAGTTGACGGACAAACAACGCGAGAAGATGAGCGCGAAGCTCTCCAAACTGTTTAAGTTCGATGCCGCGGTAAGCAGTGTCGATGTTAATATTCGCGGAATCGGAGAACCCGCCCGCTCCTTCTTCGTAGAAATTCGAATGAATGCTAAAGGCGATTTTTACGCTGCAAAAGAGAC
>CAJPTS010000229.1 GCA_905373625.1 Bacteroidia bacterium | reverse complement strand
GCAAAGCCCACTTGGATTGGTTGGATCCCTATTCGCGCAGCAGCGTTGAAATGAGAGATTTAAGCTCCCGTCCCCCAATTATTGCTAATCTGAAAGATGCCAATACGTACGAGGTGATTTTTCTAGGATTCCCAATCTGGTGGTCTACCGCACCAACCATCATAAACACCTTTTTAGATACGTACAATTTTGCTAACAAGGTGGTTATCCCTTTTGCCACCTCAGATGAAACTTCAATTGCAAAGTCGCAGGAGGATCTAAGAAAGAGTTACCCGAATTTGAATTGGAAACCAGGTAAACTCATAATCAGAGTATACCGTAAGCAGCTCGAGGCTTGGTTCAAAGAATTGGGAATTCTGTAGACGGTTACAAACTAGGAATAAACTTGTCTACCCCCTACAACGCTAGATACACCACACCCTAATGACGCATCAGAAGGAACACTTACCTCTTTTTGCATCCCATCACATTGTGCGAATTGGAATATTCATCTACGTCAGTCTACTATTCTTGTTATTAGCAAGTTGTGGCACATCTGAGGAAGATACTCTACGGGTAGCAGAGGGTAATCGGTATGCTCAAGGTTTTACCCTTTCTCATACGGAGGGCAAAGATAGTAGCGCTTATCTCTTTCGTAGTAAAATGCGCTGCCGTTTTGGTGATACTTTGTTACTCTCAGATACTTTGCTGGTACTTCCTTATCCCCCCAAGCGCATCGTTTGTTTAAGTAGTACGCAAATCCCCTATCTCAAAGCGTTGGGGAAGTTGGAAAATATAGTAGGTATTGCAGGCACGCGCTACATCTCGGACTCTGCACTACAAGCGGATATAACCAACGGTAGTATTGCCGAGGTAGGTACATTGCCAAACTTAGACTATGAGCGCCTTTTAAACTTAGCTCCCGACCTCGTTTTGGGTTACGATGCTGATTTCACTGCACTGACAAATTATGCCAATAGGCTTCGCTCCTTTAAGATCCCCGTGGTAAGCATAGACGAGTACCATGAGAGTCACCCCTTAGGACGCGCTGAGTGGCTTAAATTCTTTGCTTTTCTCTTCAAACGAGATAGTATAGCTGCTGCGATTTTAGATACAGTTAATGAGGCTTATGAACGAATTTCATACTCTGCTACAAAATCTCACGTACCTACGGTTCTGATAAACTATCCGTGGAAGGGAATATGGTACATACCCACACAGGAAAGCTACATGGCGCAATTTGTGCGGGATGCGGGAGGACGACTCCTGTTAAGTAGTCAAGCCGCGAATGGAAATACTGCCACGACCGTAAGCCATGATGAAGTGCTTAGTAGAGGCTTCAATGCCGAATATTGGTTAAATCCTGGTGAGATAGAGAGCCTCGGGGCGCTTAGCAACTATGAGAATTTCCGCGCGGTACGTAACCGTAAGGTGTATAATAATACGCGACGTACGAATACTAATGGGGGTAATGATTTCTATGAATCTGGCGTACTACTCCCCCATTTTATTTTGCGGGACGTGTATACCATTTTGCACTCTTCAGGACAGGATTCGAGCGCAGGGCTTTACTTTTACAAGAAGCTGGAATAGCTATTGCTGCGAAGTATCGAAACGCGGCGAGATGTATGCTGCGTCGTCCTCGACGGCTTCCATGGCAGAGGGCGAGACCTCGCGTCTGTAACTGGCATGCGAGAGCTCGGCAAGCGTTTGTGGGCGTAAGCTGGCGATGTGAACGGTCTCTGCTCCAAAGCGAGCATCGAGCTTGTCTATGACCGCAAAAAGCCGTTCACGGGCACGTCTGTCCACAACGTCAAAAAGGTTGGTGGCGCAATGATCGGGCACTAAATCGCCTAAATAGACACCTAGGCGCTTATATTTTACTCCACTTACAAAACACTCTTGCAACATTGCATTCATATAGGGCAATAATTCCAACGGATCAGCCGATGGTAAATCCAAGTGTACGTCGCGATACGTGGAAACGTAATGCTCCGCGTGAAACCGATTTGACGCCAAATAAATGCTAAAGTGCTGTGCCGCTAGGTGCTCTTTACGAAGCTTTCGGCAGCACGAGTTCATGAATAAGTGTATACAGTCTGTGATCTGTTGTAGCGAGGTTACCTCGTGTAATAGGGTACGGGACATCGAAATGCTTTTACGCACATCTTTTTCATTAAATGGGATGCACTCTTTGCCTTGCAGTTCTTCACGCGTATGCAGCCCGAGTATTCCCAAGAGGCGTATAATTTCCTCGCGTGGCGTGGCGAGGAATTCTGCGATGGTTTGAATTCCATTTTTTTTGAGTTTTGCCAAATTACGTCGTCCTATTCCCCAGACTTCTTCAAGTGGGTAGTACTGGAGTGCACGCACACGCTTTTCTTCGGAGTCTAAAATACAGACGCCGTTGTAGCCAGAATAATGCTTGGCAAAATAGGTGGTAAGTTTAGCAAGCGTCTTGGTTGGTGCTATGCCAATACTCACGGGAATTCCGACCTGTGTGGCAATACGTTCTCGGAGATCGCGTGCCCAGTCTTCTAGTACAGGAGTTTGTTTCACTCGCAGAAAACATTCGTCTATGGAGTAGACCTCTTGTGGGAACTCTTCTGCGGCTATCATACGCATGATACGGCGCGAGACTTGGGCATAGAAAGGTATATTACCCGAACAAACTTCTACGGCATTCTTCTTTACGAGGGTGCGTATTTTGAAAAAGGGTACGCCCATAGCGATACCTAGGGCTTTAGCCTCATTGCTCCGTGCTATTACACAGCCGTCATTGCCCGAAAGTACAATCAGCGGCTTGCCTTGTAACGACGGATCATTGAGGCGTTCGCAGCTTGCAAAGAAATTATTGCAATCAATGAGGGCGATCATAATAAAGACGAAAGACGAGAGACAAGAGACAAAATGACCTCAAAAAAACTAGAAGAATCAGGTTATATTCATACAAAACGCCGATATCTAATATATTACTTTTTACCCTTGCAGTTCGTGCCCACTTTTAACTCTTAACTGACGTCAAAGACATGTCGCTTCTACGAAACAAATTGATTTATAATAGTTTCTGGGCACGCCTCGCCCCTACGAAGGCAACATTTTAGGTACTAAGTACGAGGTTCAAAGTACAAAACCAAGTACGAAGTTCGAGGTTCTAAGTACGCGACAAGCGATTATT
>CAJPTS010000228.1 GCA_905373625.1 Bacteroidia bacterium | reverse complement strand
TCGCCTTGCGTCGTACTTTGAACCTCGTACTTCGTACCTGCGCCAGTGGCGCATCGTCCGTAAATAAAGTCCGTCATGAAGTGGCTTGCAAACAACCCGTGCGCATTGACTTCTTGTTCTGTAAAGGGGATCCAATGATTTATGCCGTCTTTGGACGAAACGCGATTTTGAGTGTGAAAAAGCGCAGCAGTAAAGCAGTTGTATTGGAATTCTTTGTCTTTTTTCCAACCAGCATTGGGGTAAAGAAATTGGTCACGATCATTAAGCCACGTGGAAGCAATGCTATGGCGAATAGTAAGGAAAAGACAAAATGGTATAAGGTTGCGTGGCACGATGTCGTGCGTAATAGAGTTGTCTATGGCGGCTTGCGACGGACTGAGAGTGATGTTGATAATTTTGCTACTCTGGAAATCAGACGCGCCGCGAACCATATAGGCAATACGCGTAGCAGATTTTACATAGTAGGCTTGTAACCAGTTCAAGATTATGCCATTGTTTGCAATGTGCTGAATGGTCTTTGTACCTAGGTAGGCTGCCCCCGTGTCATATGCATGAGCATTGATCTGTGTGAAAGGTTCGTACTGCCCGCAATCCCAGATGTAGAAACCAATTGGAAATTTCCCCTTCACATTGTCAAACGTGTGGGAGGGTACTAGAAACAGACTCTTGAGCTTTGCCTGAAAGGCAGTGCGGAATTCATTGAAATTCAGCGCTGTAAGAATTTTTATCTTTGCGAAGACGCCTATGTGGCAATTCGGAATTTCATAGTAAGTTCGGATCAAAAACTGAGCAAACACTTCCCGTGCCCCCTTCCCAAGTTGGGGAAGATAAGTCTCATAAAGCTTGCTCATGGCCACATTACTTTTCGCTTTTCCAGAGCCCGCAGCCGACTTAATATTAGGTGGTTCGACATATGGCGGATTGATATAAATCACAAGCTTTTTCCGCTTCTCAGAGTCTTGAAGTATAGCAAGTAAATCGGCGGGGAGCTTGCCACAATCAAACTCGTCGTTCAGAAAGTCAAACTGAAAGACATGCTCCTCTAGGAGGTTTGCACCGTTTTTTATACGATCTTTCATCACATCGACATCCTGCTGATCGAGGGTAGAAGCCCAGATGCGGTATTTGTTGGTAAGCCCATTCAAAAGGTTTCCTGTACCCGCAGCACAATCCCAAACGTAGTATTCGTCTTGCCAGTTATCGCCCAGTACGTCGGCTAGATACTTTTGTGAGAGGTCTACCCAAATTTTGGGAGTGAAGAATGAACCTTTGCGCTCACGAACGTCCTGCGGTACGAGAAGATCGCGCCGCTTGATTATATAGTCCCAATACTCCTCTCGCGGTGGGCGTTGATACAGACTCCAAAACTGTGTATGGGCTTTTTGTCTGTCTTTGAAAAAGACCTCACTAGCTGTAAACAACCCGCGTGCATCTATTTTCCGATCTACTATGTATCTGTTGTCTTGCAACAATACGAAGAGCGCCTCCTTAATGGTTTGGTTTTTCTCCGAGAGTAAGTCTGCTAAAAAGAAATCGCCATCTATTAAACCATTCTTTTTCAGCACCTCCCAGTTCACATCTATACTCGGCTGTACTTGCGCCAACCAGCGTTGGTAGATGCTCACGAAGTTGTTTTTGTTGATCTGTATAAGCTCAGAGCTCTCGCTCAAATGCTGCGTTATAAACTCCCGCAGCTCCGCCTCGTGAGTATCGTAATAAAAGATGTACGAGGTTCGCTCCAAAGTGTCCCTCACAGTGCGGTACAATAGCCCAAATTCGCGCGAAGTATCGTCAGACGGGGTTATATTCCAGTTGAAGTCATTGAGGGCGAAAAAGGGCAGAATATCCTTATAGGGTATAAAACCGATTTTCTCAGCATCAAATGCGGCGAGAAACGGCGGTGGCAGATAGGTTTCAAACGTCCGTGCTTTACCAATGGTCAGAACAAGTTGCACAAGGGGTTTGTAAATATCTGAGACAATGCCACGTTTAGATTCTGCCCAGAGCAATGAAACAAAATGTGCAGAATCCTTTGGCTGGCGTTGTTTTTGCGTTACACAGAAGTCAATTTTACCGATTCTATTGCCACAATCATAGGCAGCAAAGAATTGTTCGGCTATACGTATTTTTAATTCCTCTTCTTGTAGGGCATTGTATTGTACCATGGGTCAGTTCTTCGCTTTAACATCCTCTCAAATGTACAACAAAGCTTTTAGGAGAGTACGAGATACTGACCAGTAATCTTCAACTACTGGCACATAAAGAATCGGAAAAATGAAGCCGTAAAATAGATAGGGGAATATTACGCAGAGACGGGGGCTAATTCTCCCGCCGCAACACGTAAATGCGTCGTCATATTATGGATATATGAGCCATTGCAATCAAACAGCCATATCCATTCCTTTTTGTTCTGTAAATGAGGGAAGGGGGCATAAACCGTTGGGACGAGTTCAGGGGCTTCGTAATGGGGCATATTACGCACCTCCTCGAAGTCAAATATCATCAGTGCGTGTTGAAATGCATGCAACCACTCTATATGTTTTTGTTGAAGCGAAGCACTTGCCTGTTCAATGTCATCGCCTAATAATGATGCCGTATCATCATTAAGCAATGGGTATGGGAGCTGACTTAATAGGTTAAGAGAAATAACTGAGGCGCTGCGCTGATTGTAAAAAGAGGGTGAAGAGATAGCTAAAATACGAGATAAAAGGTCTGTAGGCACAACGTCTGCTCGACGAGTGTTTTCTAGAAGTGTTAATAAGCCGCCCGTGAGATCGAGCGTGTCAAAGATTACCGAGGAGTGCTTTTTGTAACGAGCCACTATAGTCCGTGGGTGTGCAATATCTACCAAGTGGAGTTCGGGGACGTTTTGAAGTAAAAATTCCATAGGGAGATCAAGCAGCCATCCCGAGCCTAAAATGTACAATACGCGTGGTTTATGGCGCGTAACAAATTCTTGCACTTCTTTTTGTGAACGGTGCAAATGCTCCGCCCAGCGTTCTGCCTGCTCAGCATATCTGCGTGCAATACCACGCTGATACTCTTTGGCATCGCGCATCGTATAAAGATGCTGAATGAAAAGACGTTCGAAGAGGCTTGCCATAGTGCAGAAGGGCAGTTAATCCATCTTCAGGACGGCAAGAAAGGCTTCTTGTGGCACCTCTACAT
>CAJPTS010000227.1 GCA_905373625.1 Bacteroidia bacterium | reverse complement strand
ATAAAGAGACGTAGCGTGGTGCTACGTCTCTGATTATTCAAACCAATGTACAAGAGAACCTTTTGCAATTGAAAGCCAAAAGACAAATTCTTTGCATTGGTTCTCGTAGCCAATCAATCAGTATTCTAACGCTTACTAAACTGGAAGCGACGACGTGCACCTGGGCGTCCTGGCTTCTTACGTTCCACCTCTCGTGCATCTCTTGTCACAAAACCAGCTGCACGAAGCTGTGGCTTCAATTCAGCATTGTAAGAGATTAACGCTCTTGCGATACCGAGCCTTACAGCTTCAGCTTGTCCACTAATCCCCCCACCGTAGAGATTTACCTTCACGTCAAATGATTCGCTCAATGCGAGTTCTGTAAAAGGTTGGCACACTACGTAACGTAGTAGTGGCGATGGGAAATACTCTTCCAACGAGCGGTTATTGATGATAATCTTTCCTTCGCCCGCAGACAGATACACGCGTGCGACAGCGGATTTTCTACGCCCTACAGCATTAAAAACTTGCATCCTTCACACTCCTATTATTTGGTGAGCTCCAGTTGTTTTGGCTGTTGCGCAGCATGTGGATGCTCAGCACCTGTATAGACAAACAAATTGCGGAACAAGCGTCTTCCGAGGCGATTTTTAGGCAACATACCTCTTACCGCATGCTCAATGAGACGCTCGGGGTGCGAGTGTAAAACCTCGATGGGGTGTGCCACACGCTTTCCACCAGGATATCCCGTGTGATGATAATAGTTCTTATCAGACCACTTTTTTCCCGTGAAACGCACTTTCTCCGCATTTATAATGATCACGTTGTCGCCACAATCGACGTGTGGAGTATAGCTCGGCTTATGCTTCCCGCGCAAAACCAACGCCACACGGCTTGCTAACCGCCCAACTACCACGTTGGTGGCATCAATGACAAACCACTCTTTGGTAACGGTCGCCTTGTTCGCCGATACCGTTCTATAACTCAACGTATCCATATACCTTTCTTTTCAATTTGCGCTCGCGCAAACCAACTACAAATTACAATTGAACACGCAAAGTTAATACTTTTCTATGAATTAAAGAGACGGTGTGTTATAATGCGCTAACCGCTGCGCTAGTCTTTACGCCAGACGGCGGAACAATAACAATAAATGCAGAATTGATTTCCTTTTGCAGCGCCTTGCGATTTAGATATTTTGAACGCACTAAAAAAGGTGTGCCAAAATTCTATTTTGACACACCCACCATTAAATTTTTATATGGAAAAAAAAAACGAACCCTTATTTATCTTTCCGCAGCTTCTCGAGGCGTTCTGTGAGCAACGGAATAATCTTATGCACATCACCGACGATTCCCAGATCAGCTACACCAAATATTGGCGCATCTTTGTCTCGGTTGATAGCAATGATATATTCAGACTCTTCCATACCAGCTAGGTGCTGAATAGCTCCCGAGATCCCACACGCAAAATAGCAGGCAGGGCGCACTGTTTTTCCAGTTTGTCCTACTTGGCGATCATGTGGCATAACTCCTGCATCTACCATAGCACGAGAGGAGGATACTTGAGCGCCGATGACATTGGCAAGCGCTTCCAACTTCTTAAAGCCTTCTTTAGAGCCAACACCACGTCCGCCCGATACAAGAATCCGCGCCTCTGTGATATCTATCTTGTCATTTGCGGAGAGCTCTTCTTTCACAACCTTAACCTTAAACAGGTCGCGCTGGAAAGGAATAGTTTCGGAGACTACATTACCCGCGCGTTTTTCGTCCTTTTGCAAACGCTTCATAACGCCTGGGCGCACTGTAGCCATCTGAGGACGATGCTCTGTACATATGATGGTAGCCATGAGGTTTCCACCGAAGGCAGGACGTGTCATTAGAAGATCGCCTGCGTCTGAGAAATCCAATTTCGTACAGTCAGCAGTAAGTCCTGTTACAATTCGCGCCGACAAGCGTGGACCGAGATCGCGTCCGATTGTGGTAGCGCCAATTAGCACAACTTCGGGTTTGTACTTTTCAATGAGATGCGCCATTGTCTGTGCATAAGGCTCAGTGGTATAGGTAGCGAGCGCAGCGTCTTCTACGACTATTACCTCGTCAGCACCAGCGGCTACAAGATCTTTGCCTTGAGTGGCGATTTTGTCTCCAAATAGCAGAGCAAAAACTTTCTGGTTGGAGTGATCTGCTAAATCGCGCGCTTTCCCCAGTAGCTCATACGCCACATTCTGAATCTTTCCGTGGCGCTGTTCAGCAAATACGAAAATACCTTTGTATTGCGACTTATCCATTTCACCTAACTAGATTATAAATTTTTCTTGCAACTTAGCTATGATCAGGTCTACAGCCTCTTCAGGCGTTAGTTCATGTTGTTCGCCCGCCGCCTTAGCGCCTTTTGAGAAAGATTTAAAGACCTTAGTGGGTGAACCTTTCATACCGAGCTTTTCTTCGTCAACCTCAATATTGTCCGCATTCCAGATATTAACGTCCTTGTTGTAGGCTTCTACAATTCCGCCGACAGTCATGTAACGCGTTTCCTTTACTGGCACTACAGATGTTAATAAACAGGGCATAGGGAGCTCCACGATTTGGAAGCCTTCCTCAGTAGCTTTACGCACCTTAAGTAGGCTCTTTCCGTCGTATTCTAGGCTTTCTACGTAGCTCACTTGTGGAATGTTTAAGTGTTCAGCGATCTGAGGACCGACTTGAGCTGTATCTCCGTCAATAGCCTGTCGTCCCGTGATAACTATATCATAAGGCAGTGTACGGATAGCACCCGCTAAAGCATTTGAGGTGGCTAAAGTATCTGCTCCAGCAAAACGCCTGTCGCTCAGATGAATCGCCTCATCTACTCCCATGGCGAAAGCTTCGCGGAGTATTGCGTCAGCTTGCGGCGGTCCCATGGTAATGACCGTTACTTTAGCGCCATACTGATCTTTTAATCGTAATGCGAGTTCCACGCCCCCCTTGTCATCAGGATTCATGATACTAGGTACGCCCTCGCGGATAATTGTCCCCTTCACAGGATCGATGCGAACTTCGGTGGTATCTGGCACCTGTTTTATACAAACAACTATATTCATTTCTACGCCAATTACTAATATTAAGTCTCCGCTACTTCTTCAACAAACTTGCTGCGATCACCATGCGCTGTACTTCAGAAGTACCTTCGTAAATCTCGGTGATTTTGGCATCGCGGAACATACGTTCGATCGGGTAGTCACG
>CAJPTS010000226.1 GCA_905373625.1 Bacteroidia bacterium | reverse complement strand
GAACTATCTCAAACAACAGTGTCTCATAGAAGAGGAAAATCGGCTGAACGAACCTCCGTTAGAGCTGTACCGGAAAGCGACTCAACAAGACGTAGAACGCTGGATAGAAGCCACAGCCCGCGAACTAGATACCATGCTGCGGGCACGCGTCATTGCACAAGAGATGCATTTGCAGATGAAAATCTCTGACGTAGAGTTCCAAGGCGATGGTAGTAAAGCGTTGTTCTATTACAGCGCCGAGCAGCGTGTAGATTTCCGCGAGTTGGTGCGCATCTTTGCCAGCGAATTCAAGGTGCGTATAGAAATGCGACAGATAGGACCACGCCAAGAGGCGGCACGCATCGGAGGAATAGGCAGCTGCGGACGCAAGATCTGTTGTGGCGGATGGTTACGGAAATTTGCCTCCGTGACCACGAGTACCATTAAGTTGCAAGACTTAACACCGAATCCACAAAAGCAAGCAGGGCAGTGTGGCAAGCTAAAATGTTGTCTCAACTTTGAAGTAGACGTCTACGAGGAAGCAAAAAGAAAAATGCCACGAGTAAAAGCGCCGCTTCAATTCGAAGACGGCGTGCTCTACCATGTGAAGAACGATCTCTTTCGCGACTGCATGTACTTCTCAACCTCGCCTAAAGGTACAGAACGTTTGCTCATGCTCACCTGTGAGCAGGTGGAACACATACTAGAGCTCAACCATTCGGGGCGAAAAGGAGACTCCATACATGCCTTTGGTAAAGTGGAAGAACAAGAAGTAGCCACCACACAGCTAGGCTACGGTAATGTTATTGAGGAAGAAAGCCTGACACGCTTCGATAAAGCTAAAAAGAAATCCAACAAAAATAAAAACCGTCAGAAACAACAAAAGCAACAAACACCTACCGCGAGCCCCGAAGGGCAAAACGAAGGTGCAACAACAGAGAAGGATGCCCGCATAAAGGTGGCTCCTACACCGCCAATGCCACAAGCTAACGCTCAGTCACCAACACGTGAGCGACAACCCAATAGAACACAACTGCATAACAAAGGGCAACAACGACAAGGACAACGCCCGCAACCTAAACAACAGACACACCAGAACAATACGCAGCGAAACGGTGCGCGCGAAAATATGCCTAACAGACCGAATACAAGACCTCAGACTGACGGCACTTCCGCTCCTAAAACGCTACAACGCAATGCTGATGGTGCAGAGAACCAAACTACGGATTAGCCACCTGTTATTACTCCCCGTTCTCCTTCTCTCCTCTTTCTTATTTAATTCGTGTAGTAGTGGTATAGAATATTCTGCTGACACGGAGCTACCAGCCGCCCAGTGGCATAAAGACTCCTGTTTAGTATACGAATACACCAACCGTGACACCGTGGCACGACACGACCTCTTTTTCTACATCCGCCACACAAAAAGCTATCCGCACGCAAACATCTACCTGTTTGTTGAAATAACCCCACCCACTGGTGCTACCATTTCCGATACTGTAAACTTCATGCTCGCATCACCACAAGGCGACTGGTACGGGCGCGGTTTTACCACTTCAAAACAACTCCTTCTCCCTTATCACAACGACTTCCGTTTTATGCAACTCGGAACATACCGTTTCCGAATCAGACACGGCATGCGTTACGATGTTTTACAAGGAGTAGAAGACTTGGGCATACAAGTTTACGAGCACCTAGAAGAATATGGCAAAAAATAAATTGGCACGCTTTCGCGAAAACTTGACTTTTGCCTACCTACACCAACCCTCCTTCGATAGCGTCTGGCGTGCATCTTTTCCCTTACGAGGGCTCTGGGGCGAACGCCAATTCAAAAATCTGCACCCAATTACATTAGAACTGGGCTGTGGGCGAGGGGAGTACACGGTTGCCATGGCACAAGAGACGCCCGAACAGAATTTCATCGGCATGGATATCAAAGGCGCACGCCTCTGGGTAGGCGCACGAGCCGTTAAAGATCTCGCATTGACCAATGTGGCATTTGTACGCGCACGAATAGAAACCCTCACAGCTTTTTTCGCGCCTAATGAAATTGCACACCTGTGGCTCACATTTCCTGATCCGCAGCTCAAGGAACGACGAGCTAAAAAACGACTGACAAGCGAACAGTTTCTACAGCTTTATGCACGAATTCTAGCTCCTAACGGACGTATACACCTAAAAACTGATAGTCTCGAATTATACGCCTACACACAGCAAGAAGTCAAACGTATCGGCGGCACTATACACTTTGCCTCTGAAAATATTGATAACATACTTGACCAATTTCCGTTATTGAGAATAAGTACATATTACGAACGTTATTTCCGCGAGCAGGGTAAAACCATTTGCTATTTGGAGTTCTCATTACCCAAACATTGGTTTCAGAATTCGCTTGCGAAGATAAACGAATCTCCTGCCATGTTTTGGATGGGAGACGAGAGCAAAGACCAAGAGGAAAGCCAAGAGGAAAGATAGATGCCGCGCGTACTAATTGTATTACCCACATACAACGAGCGAGAGAATATCGCGCCGATGTTAGAAGCATTATTGGCGCTACCCGATCTGGTAGACGTACTTGTGGTAGACGACAACTCGCCCGATGGTACTTGGCAGTACGTCGAAGAATACATGAGTACACACGCCGACCAACGCGTACACCTCCTGCGGCGAGCTGCGAAGCAAGGATTACGATCTGCTTATTTAGCAGGATTTCACTGGGGGCTAGAACGTCAATACTACTACCTCTGCGAGATTGATTGCGACTTCTCCCATAACCCGACCGATGTCACGCGTCTGCTGGCGGCATGCGAAGACGAGGGCGCTGATCTTGCCATCGGATCCCGATATGTAAGCGGTGTAAACGTTGTTAATTGGCCCATGGGGCGAATCATTATGAGTTACTCCGCCTCGGTGTACGTACGCTGTATTAGTGGTATGCCCGTGCGAGACGCTACCGCGGGCTTCGTCTGTTATCGCGCCTCCGCCTTAGCACGCCTACTGCGTCACCCCATTCGTATGAAAGGTTATGGCTTCCAGATTGAAATGAAGTACGTAGCCTACCGTATGGGGCTAAAGCTAGTGGAAGTCCCTATTATTTTTACTGATCGGAAACGGGGAACATCAAAGATGTCAGGCGGTATTTTTTCCGAGGCCTTGTGGGGCGTAATACGCATGCGTTTTGGCTTTAAGAAAGCTTTACGCGAGAGCGAACCGGAGTTGTAGTGTTTGAGCG
>CAJPTS010000225.1 GCA_905373625.1 Bacteroidia bacterium | reverse complement strand
CCTCCAAGAATAATTTACACTCAAATAAAGAGGGCTTTTTAGTTAATTCATTATAAACGTATTCGATATTTGCGTGCTCTCGCTGCGACCAATGTAGTACGATGGATCGATAATCATAAAGCTCTCCGTGTAGTGATGCCCAATCAATGAAGCCACTTTCTAGCACCTGCTTCACAATTATCTTATACACGGTCGCATAGCCGTGCTCTAAATAAATAGCACCAATTAGCGCCTCGTAAGCATTCCCTAGTATATCTACTCCTATAGCCGACGTTTTTTGTAAACCAGTACGCAAATAGTCCTCGATGCCGATTGTGCGTGCCAAAGAATTCAGATTCTCGCGGCAAACGATGTTGGCACGAAGACGAGTTAATTTTCCCTCCGCCATATTTGGGAAACGAGCAAACAAATAATCAGATACTACGAGCTCTAGGACAGCATCTCCTAAGAACTCGAGACGCTCGTTGACTAGTTGCAATTTCCTATACCCTTTTTCACGTATGGCATGAAATGAAGCATGCGTTAACGCCGCCACATACAGTGTACTGTCGTGCACCCGACGTATGGCAAAATGATCGATAAGTAGGGGCATAAAAAAAGCCTGTTCACGCCGCAATGGCAATGAACAGACTTGTTTAATCTTTTGTACTACTCTGACTAAAATAGTCACGTTATGCTTCGTAAGCCTTGAAGATTAACGAAGAGTTATGCCCACCAAAGCCGAAAGTGTTAGAGAGAGCATAACGCACTTTACGACTAACGGGAGTATTCGGCGTCAACTGCAAAGCGGGATCTATAGCCTCATCTACGTTGTGCAAGTTTATCGTAGGCGGGATTAGCGAATGCTGAATAGCCATGATACACGCGACCGATTCAACAGCGCCAGCTGCACCTAACAAATGCCCCGTCATAGACTTGGTAGAGCTAATATTTAACTTCTTAGCCGCTTCACCAAATACTTGCTGCACCGCTCTTAATTCTGGCAAATCGCCCGCAGGAGTAGATGTCCCATGTACGTTAATATAATCCACGTCCTCGGGCTTAATACCCGCCTCGTCGAGCGCCAAACGCATAACCGATGCTGCTCCTAGCCCTTCGGGGTGCGGTGCAGTCAAATGATATGCATCTGCGGTCATTCCCGTCCCAACGATCTCAGCATAGATCTTTGCACCGCGCGCTTTAGCATGCTCCAACTCTTCGAGAATGAGCGCTCCTGCTCCTTCACCAAGCACGAAACCGTCACGATCCTTATCAAAGGGGCGCGAAGCGGTCTCGGGCGAATCATTGCGCGTGGAAAGGGCTTGCATAGAACTAAACCCACCCAAGCCTGCGGGATTTATAGCCGCCTCTGAACCACCAGAGACAAAAATATCCGCCTTACCAAGACGAATCAGGTTTGTAGCATCTACGATCGCATGCGTGGACGAGGCACAGGCAGAAACCGTTGTATAATTGGGTCCACGGAAGCCGTACTTCATAGCAATTAAACCTGCAGCAATATCCGAGATCATCTTTGGGATAAAAAACGGATTAAAGCGCGGCGTACCATCACCCTTAAAGAACTCCTCTGCTTCGTTCCAAAATGTATGAATACCCCCGATGCCAGATCCCCATACAACGCCAACACGCTCATGTGCGAACGCGCCTTCGGCGAGCCCAGCATCGCGCACTGCTTGTTCGGCAGCCACTAGCGCATACTGAGAATAGAGATCGAGTTTGCGTACCTCCTTACGATCAAAATGCGCAGCCCCGTCAAAGCCCTTCAACTCGCAAGCAAACGTGGTCTTGAACTTACTGGCATCGAAACTACGTATAGGCGCTGCACCACTACGACCGTTTTTCAACGCGTCCCAGTATTCCGCCAAATTATTCCCGATCGGGGTTAACGCTCCTAGCCCCGTAATTACAACTCGCTTAAGCTCCATTCTCTGTCTGATATTTATGATTGAGTGCCAGAAGGCAAATCAGCACCGAATGCTACGCTTTAGCGTGCGACTCAACGTACGAAATAGCATCTGCTACAGTCTTGATCTTCTCAGCCTCTTCGTCTGGAATTGTGATCCCAAAAGCTTTTTCGAGATCCATAATTAACTCTACCGTATCTAGGGAATCTGCCCCCAAGTCGTTGGTAAAGCTTGCCGTATCTACTACAGCACTACGTTCCACACCCAACTTCTCAACAATTATGTCCTTTACTTTGTCTGCAACACTCATTATTCCAAATTTATTATGGTTTTACACATCGGTGAGCCCTTTGTCACTCAAAGAACTTCATCCCACGTCACAAAGATAAACTAAATTTTTCTACTTTTGACGCGATACAAGAAAGGGTATAACGAGATGGAGAACATCGCCATATTTGCATCTGGCAATGGCACGAATGCACAAGCGCTCATGGATTACTTTTCAACGCACTCCTCAGCACGCATAGCGCTACTTGTATCAAATAAATCACAGGCTTACGCTCTGAAAAGAGCCCAAATGCAGAACATTCCGACGGCACTAATCAGCCGTACTACTCCTACAGGAGATTTGATAACCACGCTGCACGCGCACAACGTTCGATGGATTATTCTCGCGGGTTACTTGGCGCTAATACCATCAGAACTCATTACGATCTTTTCGCGGCACATTATAAACCTACATCCCGCCTTGCTCCCCAAATACGGCGGCAAAGGTATGTATGGCGACCATGTACACAAAGCGGTACTCGCCGCTGGCGAAACGCGTTCGGGAATCACTATACACTATGTAAACGAACAATACGATTCGGGGGCGATCATCTTCCAAGCCTCCTGCCCTGTACTAACGGAAGACACCCCCGACACACTTGCAGCACGCATCCATCAGTTAGAGCACCAATATCTTCCACTTATTACGGACTTACTGATTAGTAAGCTGGGATAAAAAGCTTCCTTAGTATTTTGTACTATAAAGTATTCAATAAAAAAAAGCGTAGCAGCTAGCTACGCTTTAATTTTTATGTTAGTAAATACTCTTTCTACCCCAAGTACGCTTTTAAGTTTTTAGAACGACTAGAATGACGTAAACGGCGGATCGCCTTCTCCTTAATCTGACGTACACGCTCACGCGTCAACTTAAACTCCTCAGAGATTTCCTCCAACGTTTTTTCCTGACATCCCAGTCCAAAGAAGAGGCGAACTATATCACGTTCGCGATCGCTTAGTGTCGCCAAGGCTCTTTCAATTTCACGCCGTAAGCTTTC
>CAJPTS010000224.1 GCA_905373625.1 Bacteroidia bacterium | reverse complement strand
GTATCACGAAGACGGGCGCTTCGAGCCTTGGTTGGTGCGAATAGCGCGGAATGTCCTTATGGATCATTACCGAGATCGTAAGCGTTTTCATCAGGTGCATTCGGATCGGGAGGTGTCTATGTTGCCCGATACCATTGCTTCCTCTATGAGTCCCGACAATGATCTCGTTGCTATGCAACAACGATCACAAGTGCGAGATCTTATACAAGAGCTCCCAGAATCGCAAAAAGAGGTTGTTATCTTGCGCCATTTCTTGGGGCTTACATTTCAAGAAATAGCTACGCATACTGGTGTGAGTATCAACACAGCTTTAGGTAGGATGCGCTATGCTCTCATAAATCTGCGTAAGATAGCATCAGAGCAGCAACTTTTTGATTTTAATAGAGGGTAAATTCTTATTTGAGTGTAAAAATAAGCCTAGATCTTATGGTCTAGGCTTTTTTTTATGCCTCTATTACTGCGTGCCTATTTACTATTAAGGGCACAGTGTGGTATGGGCACGAGATAGCTGACAGAACCAGAATTACTAAAGTAACACAGCAGATAGCGCATCACGATACACCATTTTACAGTGTTTTTGTCTCTTCATATAGACGAACTTTAATTTTTTTGTTGTATATTGTCTTGACATTGCGGCGAAATAATGCTTGCTTGTTTTTGCAATTCGTTTTTATTTTTGTTACTTTTGTATAGTAGAGAAAAACGTGAGAGATAGAATCGGATGGTTTTAAGTAAGGAGAGCGTGGTTACACTTTTACAAGATGCTGTATATGCTGCCATATCTGCCTCGAAAAAAGTCAGGGAAATTTATGACTCGGGCGACTTTGGCGTAAATATGAAATCAGACTCTACGCCTCTCACTAAAGCTGATAAGATCTCAGATTCGGAGATCCGCGACAAGTTATTACACACTTACATCCCCCTGCTAAGCGAAGAGGGACGCATGGTGCACTACGAGGAACGCGTCAATTGGAAGCTCTTTTGGCTTGTAGACCCCATTGATGGTACTAAAGAGTTCATTAAAGAAAATGGTGAGTTTACAGTTAATATTGCGCTAATAGAAGAGAAGCGTCCCATCATAGGCGTCATATGTCTTCCTGCCATAGAGACGCTTTATTTTGCAGCACGCGACATTGGCTCATTTAAGATTTCCAACAGAGTTCTTTCAGAAATTACTTCTTACGAGGATTGCGCTGTCGACTCGCTACTTAAGAAAGCCACCCGCCTCCCTCTGCCCTTCGAGGGGGAACACCGATACACGGTTGTTAGCAGTCGTTCTCACCTCGCAAAGCAAATGGCTGCTTATCTAGAAGATGTGAAAAAACAACACCCCGATATGCTTCCCCCCATACCGCAAGGCTCCTCTCAAAAATTCTGTATGGTGGCTGAAGGGACAGCTGACCTTTACCCGCGTATAACAGCCACATCAGAATGGGACACTGCGGCAGGACAAGCTATTTGCGAACTGGCGGGATGTGAGGTGGTCGGGATGTACACCTTTGTTCCGCTCACCTATAACACGGAAACAATGATAAATCCCTCTTTCATCGTACGAAAAGCGAAAATAAACCTGTAGTACAACACTTTGCAATGCTAAAAATGAAAATCATGCCCCTTCAGTAAGCTGATACGTGATTTTATAATCAAAACAATACTACGATGAGTACAACAAAACACAAAGTGCGCGCAACCTTTGCCTCAAAACTTGGGATAATTGCGGCGGCAGCAGGATCGGCAGTAGGGCTCGGTAATATCTGGCGATTCCCTAGCGTCACAGCCAGCGACGGAGGAGCATTATTCTTGCTGGTATACATCGCATGTATTATCGTTTTTGGGCTTCCGCTCATGATCGCAGAATTCATTATCGGGCGCGCTGCTGGAGCAAATGCATCGGGGGCATTTTCTAAGCTCGTACCCAAACGCGAAGGATGGCAGCTGATCGGGGGGTTAGGAGTGCTAGCTTCCTTCCTCATTTTAGGCTTTTATTTCGTGGTTGGGGGATGGACGTTGGAATACATTATTGATTCCGTCTCTGGCACACTCATGAGCATTGACCCCGCAAACAATGGTTACGGCGATTATTTTTCCCACTTCTTAGATAACCCTTTGCGCCAAGGTATCATGGCGGCTATCTTTATTATAGCCACAGCATTTTTTGTGATCTCGGGCGTGAAAAAAGGTATTGAGACGTCTGCAAAGTTTATGATGCCCCTTCTGTTCGTTCTTCTCATAGCTTTGGCAGTACGTGCGCTCACACTTGACGGAGCTATGGCGGGAGTGCAATTCTTATTCAAGCCTGATCTATCTACCATGCGGCCTACCCTATTCCTTGATGCGATCGGTCAAGCCTTTTTCTCGCTCTCGCTTGGTATGGGGATTATGATTACCTATGGCTCTTATTTCCGCAAAGACTCCAATTTGACTAAAACGGCTACGCAGGTGGCTGTGCTAGACTCGATTGTTGCAATACTGGCGGGAATTACCATCTTTCCATCAGCCTTCGCACTTTCATCTTTGCCAGTAGGCGAAATAAAAGCACTCTTACAAGCTGGTGGTCCTGGTTTAATTTTCAAAACCATCCCCGAGTTATTTAAACAACTCCCGCTCTCTACATTGTGGTCTTCGGCATTCTTTATCTTCCTCGGCATAGCAGCCCTTACCTCTATGATTAGTCTTATGGAAGTGGTTACAGTTTTCTTGCACGAAGAGTTTAAGCTCTCCCGTACGGACTTTTCGTCTCGCTTTTTGTGGGCTGGAGGTTGAAAAAAGCCGTGGTATTAGATCAGCTCTCCAATGGCGGGACGCTCAAGGTGCGGCACTCTATACTCAACGTCTACCGTTTCATTTTGCAGTTTATTGCGCCTGTCGCAATCATCATAATTTTTATATATGGTCTGATATAATCTTCTATCTAAGATAAAGCAACCTACTTTTTAAGTGTGAGATGAAGCGCTTCGCTTTGCGAGGCGCTTCGTTTTTTACGTAAAACTGCTTACCTTCGTTTACCCAGAACTTTTGAACACTGTACCATGCTTTCAGTCTCCTATTTACAAGAATATCTTACGGGGTTATTCGTAAACATTGGTTGCTCTTTTTCAGATGCGCAGGTCGTAACACAGTCTATCGTAGAAGCAGAATTACGCGGCTTAGATGCATACGGGGCAGCGTACGTAGAGCGCTATTATGAGCTTATTCGTGCCAAACGGATCAATCTCAAGGCAGATATGCGTATCC
>CAJPTS010000223.1 GCA_905373625.1 Bacteroidia bacterium | reverse complement strand
GCCATAATGCGCCCTTTCAGACGTACGCCCACCAAGGCGAGATCGCCCAAGACGTCGAGCAATTTGTGACGGGCGGGCTCATTTTCATAATACAGAGGCTCGTTACTCAGAATGCCATGCTCGGCGGGTTGTACCTTCGGTTTGCCAAAAAGGTCGGCTAACCGATCCAGCTCCTCTTGCGTGACACCGCGTTCTAATATGACTAACGCATTCTCTAGATCGCCACCTTTGATAAGGTTGTGATCTCGCAACACCTCCAGCTCGTGAAGGAATACGAAGGTGCGCGAGTTGGCTATTTCTCCCGAGTAATCGCCGTCTTCATTGAACATTGCAAACTGGTGACCGAGTACCTGCGAGTTGTAATCAATCAGCACATTGACCGTATACTGGTCGTCGGGGTATATGGTGAGCTCAACGCCCGCTGCCTCGTCTTTGAAGGAGATCTTCTCGGTAGGCGCAAAATATTCGACCTCTGCCTCTAATTCTAGCAGCCCGACCTCGGCTATCTGTCGCGCATATTCCCGTGCACTCCCATCTAATATCGGCACTTCAGGACCGTTTAGGTGGACTTCGGCATTATCTACTCCCAGCGTCCAAAGCGCGGACATCAAATGCTCTAGGGTACTAACGCGCGCATCGCCCTCTACAATAGTTGTTCCCCGTGAAGTATCTACGACATTCTCCGCGAGGGCATGTACAACGGGTTGTCCCTCCAAATCATCGCGGACGAAATATATTCCACTCCCTGCTGGTGCAGGACGAATGTCTGCCTGAACCTTAGCTCCTGTGTGCAACCCCTGACCCGCTACGCGGATGGGCGCAGCAAGCGTTTTTTGTTTCGCCATTCGTCTCTCAAAATACGTGTTTCAACACCCGAAAACGCAACTATGCGTGTATACAAAGATAGCATTTTTGTACCAACGGTGTGTTATTTACCCGCGGACAACAACGTCGTCACACCGCCAGAGAGATTCTGCCGAGTTTGTTTAAGACTTGGTATGTGACGCGAAAATGGGGTAGGCTTTCGCTGTTGTTAGACATATACATCAGCGCGTTTACACGTTTTTTTACACACGGACGTTATACTAGGAATTAGGGAATTAGTTTATGGAACGTATAGCAGTTTTTGCGGGGACTTTTGATCCATTTACACTCGGCCATCAAGACATCGCTTTGCGCGCATTGGCACTCTTTGATCAGGTTATAATAGCCATTGGCGTCAATAGTAGTAAAAAGACACTATTCCCTCTCGCCAGCCGCGAAGCTATCATACGAGATTCGTTCCCGAACCAACCGCGCATCTCGGTTACAACCTTCGAGGGGCTTACAGTAGAGCTTTGTCAGCAGTGCGGTGCACGCTTCCTAGTACGAGGTCTCCGCTCGGGAACAGACTTTGACTACGAACGTACCATAGCGCAAGCCAATCATATGGTATACCCCGATATAGAGACAGTTTTCCTCGTTACACGTAAAGAACACGCCCCCATTGCTTCCACTGTAGTGCGCGACCTCCTCCTCCATGGCTATGACGCCAGCGCCTTCTTGCCGACGGAGATAGATATTCGCAATTACGCTCGCACTGAGCCTAGTTGCTAAGCTAAGATGAAAGCCACTGCACGGGCAGTAATGCATTTTTGTACACGCTTTAACAAGAAGCTTACAGCATCGGGAAGCGTTGTGCTTCTTTTATTCTTTACCTTTTTATTTCATTTTTCCAGCATCGCGCAAACAAAGAAAGTCGTGGTTCTGGGAAAGGAAAAAGGGTATGCAGGGGAGGACATCGAATTTTTCACGCGCACAGATTACATCACTCAACAACGCGAAGTGCTAGCCAAATGTACAGTTGCGCCCGATGGTACTTTCCGCGCTGAGTTCCCGCTTTTTGAGACTCAGCTTGTCATGGTAGATCTGGGCATCTACACTTGTTACATGTATATGGAGGCTGGGCAGACGTATCGGATAGCCTTCCCGTCACGACGCGATAAGACGGAAAGCGAACGCCTAAATCCGTATTTCGATCCTGTTATCCTACAACTCCGCGACTTGGATGGCGACGGGCACTCTACGAACGACCGCATTGCTCAATTTGATAGATATCTCGATTCGGTATCTAACACCACGCTACCACGTATTGCAGAGCGCGACTCACTCTTTTCTGCAAAAGGACTCATAGAGAAATTAAAAAATTACTCCATCCCTGCACAGTACGCGTTTGCCAATCAATACAAGGAGTATCGGATAGGACTCATGGCTTACATGACAGAGAGCATGCGCATACAAGCTCTCTCGAAATTATATTTTCAAAATAGAAGAGTACTGCACCGTAACCCTGCTTACATGGAGCTCTTCAATATCGTGTATGACAAGTACTTGGTATATCATGGGCGCACGGAAGACGGGCAACAAATCTATGATGCCATCTCAAAAGAACGAAACTACACGCGGCTGCAAAAGATCTTAGCGCAAAATGATCATTTAACAGGCGATACGCTCCGCGAGCTTGTGATACTAAAAGGACTCTACGACGAATTCTACAGTTCAAATTTCTCGCGCAATGCGCTTTTCAGTATCGTAGACTCTATATATAGTACAACCGACGTTCTTGAGCACACGAACATCGCGCAACAGATACGTGAGCGTATCTCTAAACTGTTACCTGGTTTTATTCCGTACTCCTTTACCTTGCGAGATGCGAAAGGTCAGTCGGTGAGTTTGAAGGATTTCCGCGGGCATTTGGTGCTGCTCTGTTTTTGTACCACCACGTCGTATAGTTGCATTCAGGACTTTGAATTGCTGCGACGTTACCACGAGCGTTATGGCGATCATTTGCGCATAATATCTATTTGTGCAGATCAGGACTCCGCCTCCATGCAACGTTTTGTTGCTGCCACCAATTATCCATGGGTCTTTTTACATTACGGCGAAGCGCCTAACCTAATCCGTGACTACGATATACGTAGTTACCCCACTTACTTCCTGTTAGACACTGATGGGCGCATAATACTGTCGCCTGCTCCTGGACCACAAGAGAATTTAGAACGCATACTGTTCGAACAATTCCGTCAGCGCCATTGGACGCCCCGCATACCGAAACCCAATACGAGTCCTCGTCCACGCGGAGCAGTATAAAGTTAAGAGTGCGTTTTTGGGTTTTGTTGAGGCAGTGTTTTAGGTACAAGGTTATGGGTACGAAGTACATGCAAAGCATTCATTTCGTCTTTGCGGGAAACGAGAGCAGTTGGTCGCGGTAGTATTCGTACTGTTT
>CAJPTS010000222.1 GCA_905373625.1 Bacteroidia bacterium | reverse complement strand
AGCAGCAAAGATGTAACTTATATCGCGTAGCCAAAAATATAGTTGATAGAATATGTAAAAGACGATAAACAAGATGGAGACAAGGTAATGCGAGTATAAGTATTCATCCAAGAGATCTCGCGGTGCTGGTAGATATGAAATGGCAAAAAGCAACCCAGTTAGTACGGCAAATAATTGTTTCTGCACTTGTAACCGAATCGTACGCTGTCCTGTGTCAACTTTCATGTTCCGCTCCCCTCCTATCTTGCAGTGGATTATTCTCTAGGGAGACACCTAAAATAGTCATATCATCTACCTGTGGCATTCCAATGCGGTGACGCGCAAAGTACGCTAAGATTTTTTGACGTTGCAATGCCATAGGCAATTGGATTATCTGCGTTAAGAACTGCCCCGCCTTTTTCGATCCTATTTTGATATTGTCCTTGTCTGGCTGTTCGATGAAGCCGTCAGTCATCATATAGAAAGCAGTTTTTTCGCTTAGCTCCACCTCAAGCATATCTTCTTTGAGGGTAAAAGGAGTATCTAGCGAGATGGTGTGCATCGTCCCCGCATACCGCTTAACCGAGAACCCATCGCACGAATAGAATAACGACTGACTCGCTCCTGCAAAGTACGCTTTCTTAAGCTCGTGTTCTATGAGTAAGACACCCATTTTTATGTTAGACTGCATCTTGAAACTATCCGTCGAGTTCTTCCACAGGTCATAGAACTGCGTTGCAAATGCTTCAATGATACGAGTAGGCATGGTTATTCCCTCTTCGCGCACAATTTCATTCAACTTCATATAGGCGATGAAAGAGAGAGCCGCACCAGCCACCTCGTGTCCCGAGCAGTCCACGAGTATAAAGATGGATTGTTTGGGCAGATCGGCGAACCAGAGCAAATCGCCACTTACGATATTGTTGGGTCTGTAAATGATGCAATGGTTAGGGAAGCGCAACGCCATATTATCTTGGTGCGGACGCAATGATAGCTGAATAGTATTGGCATACTCAATACTGTTCATGATGAGGCTATTTTTATAGAGGAGCGAGCGTCGCGCCGTCTCTTGTTGCTCGTTTTTATACTGGTTTTCGGTTCGTAAATTCTCCGTATGGGCAAAACTCAATACGAGCTCCGAGTTCTTTATGGCGTTCTGCGAACGCTGGAGCTGGAGGATGCGGTCTTTTTCTCGCAAACGTCTATAACTCCGGAATGAAAAGAAAAGGAAGAGTATACCGAAAACAATGGTTACCACGAGAAACGAGATGGTGTACCAACTCTTACTCTGGAAGAGTAGCGTAAGCAATGATCGCTTCTCTTTCTCAAAGGAGGCACGTTCTCGAATTATTTTTTGGTCGTAAAGCTTGAACGAGGTTTGCGAGATCAGCCTACTTAGACTATCACATGCCAGTAAAGCGTTTCGCTTGTATGTATAAGCCTGTTCATAATCTTTTTCACTAATCAGAATCTTTGCTAACTTAAGTCCGAATCGTGCTTCTAACCAGCTGTTACTCGCCTCTCTTGCCACTTCTAGTGCATCTTGTATTGCTTGTTTAGCGCGCAATCTGTCGCCCATCTGCATAAAGATCTCTGCACGCGTCACATTGCAACTTCGTACCTCGCCGTTAAACTGTACAGGAGGCACTAACTGTAGTGCAGAGTCTAGATGTGTATTGGCAAGAGCTCGTAACCCTGAGTTTTTCAAAGATTCAGCAAAATGCAGGTGCAACATTGAGAAGCGTTCACTAGCTCCGATCTCGCGCGCAGAGGTGAGTGCAGACTGGAAATACTCTATCGAAGGGCGATACAAGCCTTGTGCTTGGTAGTAAAGTCCATAGGCTTCCGAGAGCAGCATGTTACGGTAGATCTCATTTCCTCTTACTTCCGCCTTTTGCGCCAGCTTAAGGTCTTCGGCAGCATTCTGGAAATCGCCCAACAACAGATCTAGGCGCACTCTTTCATAGCAGAGATTAAAGAGTCGCTCAGCGTCGTTACTCTCGTCACTGAGGTAATAAGCCTTCTCCAAAAATACCTGTGCATAATCGTAATTCTCAATGTCGGCCAAGAGTAAGGCAATATTCGTATATATATCTATCAGTTTCGTGGTATCGACGTCGTCTAGTGTAATATGCCGATAGGCTTCCACCCAATCGATACAAGACTCGTCAGCAAAAGGTTGCTTGGCGGTAGTCGTAAAATTTAATGTGCGTTTCGCCGAATCTGGCGCAAAGACGTGTCGGCGATCTGGCGCAGGATGCATGGCATTTACACACGTAAGTAGCCCCGACAATACTAGCACCAGTGTGCTCTTTAGCCCTAAACGATAGTTCACGCTACGCATCAGAGATGAATACCTATTACACAAATATCATCTGCCTGATCAGCTGTCCCCTTATGCAAATAGAGCTGTTCCGTCAAGAAATGGAGCTGCTCATCTGCAGAGAACTCATTCAAATTTTGCAGAGTATCTTGGAATTTTTGATTTCCGAACTTGCGGAAATCTTCATTTAGCTGATCTATAAAGCCGTCCGAGGTAAGGTATACCCACATACCAGGGGTGATGGGCAATGTGACGTCTTCGTAGGGACGATTGGTAAGGGTACTACCCGCACTCATAATACTCCCCCGATAACGCGTTACCGTCTCGCCATTGCATACATAGACTGAACTAGAGGCTGAAGCAAAGACGAGCTCTTGTCGTGCACGTTCGTAACGGAGAACGGAAAGATCCATGCTATAATGCCCCAGATAGGTCGTTGACTGGTAGCCTAAATTCTCATGTATTTGTTCGTGCAGGGTTGTGAGTATACGCGCGGGGTCATATATATGCCACTCCTTAACAATCTTGTTTAGTAGTACGTGTCCTATCAAACTCATCAAGGCACCCGGTACTCCGTGACCTGCACAATCTACGAGAGCCAGCAGCTCGTATTCGCCCGCATTGGCATACCAATAGAAATCGCCCGACACCGTATCGCGCGGCAAGTAGAGTAAAAAGGACTCACCAAATGCTTTTTTCACCACTGCCATATCGGGTAACAAGACCTGCTGGATATTTTTCACGAACTGAATGTTCCGATTCACTTTGTCCGAATTGCTGTGCAACATATCCAGCATGTAGTGGAGCAACGCCGTACTTTGCTCTAAGTCGGCTCGCTGATTGTTGAGCACGTTCTCTAACGAGGTCCATTTCTGATTCAACTGCCGTGCATATTCCGACTCACGTACTAGCTCCTCATTCGTCTTACGCAAAATCTTAGAATGTACCCTGAGATAGCGCTGGAGTAAGATAAATGCAAAAGAAAAAAAGGC
>CAJPTS010000221.1 GCA_905373625.1 Bacteroidia bacterium | reverse complement strand
GCCCGTATATGGCTGAGCGAGACATAAAGTAAAGCGAATCTTCGTACTGCGCCACCGAATAGAAAATAGACCCGATGGGTATGGTATCCTGATCTAGCATTCGCACGGGGCGGAACGTACCTTTAGCCACGGCGTCCTGTTGCGTCTTGGTATGAAAACGGAGCTGATCTAGATCCATAGGCCATAACACGCGATCGGCGTGCACGTCGTAGCGGATGGCAACCAGATTTCCAAAAATGGAAGCGTTAATGCGCCAAAACTCTCCTTGACGCTCCCGATAATTTATGCGTCCCGACAGGAAGCCTGAAGTAAATGCTTCTATTGCCTGTCCGGGTACGAAGAATTTTACTGCCATGGTATCGGCTAACCATTTGTAGGAGTCGAACTGAAAGAACCGAGAGGTCATATTGGCCTTCTTCATATCTACAAGCCCGCGCCCTGTTAGTCCCACGGGTTGCAACGTATAATCGCCTATAAAATCTGCCTGCTGCTCATACATATTAAAGGGCGTCGCGCCTTTATAAGCATAGAAAACATCTTTACGCGGAAGCCATCGTATGGGGTGTATGTGTCCGTGTGTATCGGGATAACCTACGGCACCGTCCAGTCGTGTAATATCAAATGCCGAGCTGACGGCTAACGTGGAATCTGGGAAAAATTTGAACTCGGGCGAGGTGGTAACCGAAGTTAAGTATTTCAACTTACCGTCCCCTTTCAACCCTGCATTACTCAAGTCTATGTTATTGAAAAAGCGTCCTTTACCCGCATAAATAGCCATCCCCTCGGGTGGAGTGGCGTGCACAAACCCCAATGATGCGTCATCGCGCAGACGGAGTGTATCTTGGAAAGGAGCAAAAATATCGTCCGTGTACATAGTACCTCCGAAAACCAAATCTTCGGGCTCGAAATTGTTGAGATTCTTAAAGACAAAGGGAGGGATCTCGAAGTAGAAATTCTTCCGATTGTACACGCCGTTGTAAATCTTTCGGTCGTCGTAATAGACAAAAGAGGGCTTCGTAGACTCAAAGATCGGGTACTCGGGATTGTGCGCTAGTCCCGACTTATTGTCAGGTTTATCTATGTGTACGCGCCCCGTCATTTGTCTTAAGTATGAGACAACACGATCTCGGGCTCGTTTCCCTTCCAAGGTCATCTTCTTAGCATTCTGAAAGCGCATGGAGGCGGAGTCAACCTCTTTGAGGTCGATCGAGAAGGTTTCATAATTAAAAGACATCCCTTTACCTATAAAGGTAAACATGCCCACGTCGACCTGCCCATCAAAGGATATGGTACGGTTACGCCCGAGTTTCACAAAACGTCCGCGAGGTTCGATGTTTACGTTCTGCGAATCGCTCACCGAGATATGCGAGACGCTATATACATCTAGCTCCGACGTGTTGAGATCTAACACGGCATTCGCCTTATCTTTACCGACCGCCGAGGAGAAACGGATCACATCATAGTCTCGCTTTGCGCCTCGAGCGGCAACCTGATCATAGAGTTTTTGCATCACCGTGATGCGTGCACGCCCCATGTCGTACTGAATAAAGCCCTCCACGGCCAAGTACATCAGTGCATGGCTAATTTGGTCATACGAATAGCGCATATAACGGGCATAATCCGCCACCGAGAAGGTGCGACTACCGATCTTTTGTGTATAGTTTGCCACTGAGAGGATCGGGTGCTCATTGTCGCGCTCCATACGCCGATCGAACTCTTCTATGTCAAAATAATTATCTGATTCAAAGGAGGCACGAGCCGAGGTTGAACCTAAGAAGGGACCGAAGATCATCTTGTCGGAATTTACATTCCACGTGAGCTCCTCAAAATGCATAGACATCCGATGGAATGAACTGTAAAGCGGTGACTGCGTAACCAACAAATCGCTCGGACTCAGGCGCAACTGTTTCGCCTCAGAACTGTAGGAAAAACGAAGTCCGCGATGGTATAAACTATCCTGCCCCAGATGTATGGTAATCTGTGCATAGGCAGAGCCTATAAACTCTCTACTAAATGCCATCCGCTCCGCCTGCACCGAGAGAAATGGTTTTCCTTTACGCTTCATACTAAACTGTACGGGCTGTTCGGGCGTACCGACCCCTATGAGCCGTGCGCCTACCATCTCACAACCTCCGACAAAGCGTACGCCCTCGAGCATATTTTTTAGGTGTAAGTCTCGTGCGTAGGAAACAAATTGCGGGTATTGCAGCTCTTGCTTGTCGGTCGAGCGTGTAAGGGCATCTTTGAAAGTCCCTTTGATGGGGGCTTCCAGATAGTCAGAATTCCAAAAAGTGACGGAGTCTGCCGTGTAATTACTCTCGGTTGTATGTACTTCGTACTCGCTGAGGGTCGCATAGACATTTTCCTTACTAAAATGGGAACGCGTCCAGTAAACATGCGCACCGCGCCCCTCCCACAAAGAGCGAAGAGGGTAATACACGCCCGAGGTCTGTTCTAGCGAAATACTATCGTCGTCCTTACGCCGACAAATGAGCGAGACCGATTTAAATTTATAATGCAGTTCGGGCTGGAAACTTACGTCTACCTGCGAAGGGGCTACAGCCCATTCAAAGCTCGCATTTTTGCGTAGAAGACCTCTGCGAAGAAATAGCCAAAACTCTTCGATGTAACGCACCTGTTCTGTAGCACGAATGCGCCTGTCGCTCAGCACATTGCGGAGCATGTTTAATAATAGCGGATACTCAAAAGATTTGATAGAATCGCGTAAATAGAAATCCAGTATCCCGTGCCAATGCTTGAAGTAAAGGGAGTTTTGACCCGCTGCACGAAACATCTGGTTACTTAACTCTACCACCTCGGCACGTTCAGCGTCTGTAACCTTGCTTGACGCCCAAATTGCCGCGAAGGTCTTCTCGCCTGCGGCGCGCTCACTCTTACTATATTCGGCATCGGTTAAGAGTGAAAAAAGTTCATTCGGAAACTGCGTGACGTCCTGACTGAACCCCTTAAATCGTTTCCGCTCAGCGCCTTGCAACCACAGCACAAGCCCCCCTAACAGAATAAAAAAGGCGAGAAACCAAAGTATATTGCGCAATCTCTTCATCCGTCTTCTCTAACAATTATTGATTAACCGCTTACAAGATAGGAACGGATTTCAACACACAACGTTACTTCAGCGCTCTGGAGCAAGTTAAGAGTGCGTTCTCTGTAGGGCGAAGCGTGCCATTCCTCAGAGACGAATGACGAAAGACGAATGACGAAAGAAACCTTTTCTATTCGCAATGCGGGGATTTCTGGGCGAAGCGCGCCTCGCCCCTACTCTTAGATTTGCATCCAGAATCAAGA
>CAJPTS010000220.1 GCA_905373625.1 Bacteroidia bacterium | reverse complement strand
GAAAATTGGAGAATTTTTTTTGTATGGTTTCCCAGTCCTCTCAATTTTTAAAGATGGAGAGCCAGCAGCGGCTGCAACTATTACGAAAGATGAAACACAATTGTATTTTCAAGTAACGCCCCACATTTTGAGTAAACAACCTGCAGGAAAATCTACACTCAGTCTATCGGTAGCTTCCAATAAACCGTGGTCGGTAACGAGCTCTGAGCCTTGGGTAACCTTTGAAGCAGCGAAAGGTGCTGCTGGTAATGCAACGCCTGCAAAACTCACCATCTGGCGCAACCCAACGACAGAAGAGCGAAAAACAACACTTACTTTCACTCAGGACGAGACGAAGCATGAAATCAAAGTAGAGTTATACCAAGCAGCAGGATCTCCTGTTAACTTTAAGCTTGAGCCTGCTACCTTGTCAGAAGTGCCTGCGGCAGGAGGCAATCCAACAGTGAAGGTAACATCGGAAGAGGAATGGAGTTTAGAGCTAGAGCCTGCCACTACCGATTGGGTAACGCCCTCTATAACAAAAGGAAATGGCAACGCCACTATCTCCTTTGATGTGAAAAAGAATGAGACAGCAGAAAAGCGCAAAGTGACTGTTATCTTCAAGCGTGAAGAAACCGGCTCCAAACTAAGTATCGAAATCTCACAGGCGGCTGCGCCCACTGCGGTAGAAGATGTAGTTCTGGCAAGCCTCACCGTATCGCCTAATCCTTTCTCATCGCAGCTGCGGATTTTGAATCCTGAGGGTACTACAGTGCAATACGAACTACTCTCTGTTACAGGACATCCTGTCCGCTCTGGCGCATTCGCTACTCAAGAAGTTGTTGTAGATACAGAACGCCTCCCAGCAGGTGTCTATTTTGTACGTTTGACCGCACAAAAAGGTGCACAAAAGACGCTGAAGGTCATTCACTACTAGTGGTATTATTTTAAGAAGGAAATGAGGCAGCCTCGAAAGGAGACTGCCTCATTTTATATACACACAGAACTTACTATTTTCGTAGCATAAAAGCAGAAATAAGTCTGCTACGAGAATTACTCGCTAGAGCGTAAAGCCTTGTTTTTGGAGTATACGCGTAAGCTCTGCCGAAAGCTTCTCGTAAGTAGCACGTGAATACTGTTGCTCCATAATGAGCTGTGCCAAATTCTCACACCCCGCTTTGCGAACTTGTTCTTGATAGAAAGGAGCTGTTTCTAGATTGTGATACAATTCAGCGATCCGCTCTGGAGTAAACGGAGTGTATCGTTCATAATGTACTATAGCTTCAAGTGGAAGGCGAATGCGCATAGGGGGTTTTTCAGCGGGATATCCTAACGCCATTGTTAAGACGGGCATAACACCTCGAGGTAGAGCAAGAGTAGAAATAATGCCTTCAAGGTTGTAAAGTACTGTCCCCAAAAAACAATACCCCAAACCGTGTTCTTCTGCTGCAACAGCCACGTTCTGCGCAAAAAGCATAGTATCTAGGGTAGCATTATAGAAACCCATCAGGTTCAAGTGCCCGCAATCTGCATGTCGAGCAGCCGACCACACTTCTAACCGATTGTAATCCACGCAAAAAGTAAGTAGGACAGGAGCTTGTGTAACCATCGGTTGGTTGAAATGATATGGAGCTAGACGCTCCTTCATGGCTGCCTCTTGGGTTACTATTACACAGTAGCTTTGGAAATTCCCAGTATTGGAAGCGCGCGTGCCGATGGTTAGAAGCTCACTTAACACGTTTGCATCTATTTCTTTTGGCAAAAAAGAACGGATCGAGCGGTGATCTTTGTAATTCATTTTGGCGTATTTAATTACCGACAAATGTATAACGTGCACTGAACAAAACTATTTGCTCAGCCGTTAAGAAATAAAGAATTAACCAAATTTAGAGTAAAAAATGGGACAAAAAGTGCAGTTTGCGGGTAGCGATATAGAGTTACTTGGGAATGAAATAAAAATAGGCGCTAAAGCACCAGCATTTGCAGGAGTAGGAATCGGGCTAAAGAAGGTAGAATTCGCAGGAGGCGATGGTAAGGTACATGTATTCAGCATCTTTCCTTCAATAGATACACCCGTGTGCTCATTGCAGGCAGGGCGTTTTAACGCAGAAGCGAGTAATCTTGACACGCGTGTAGAGATAATGGCGATCTCATGCGACCTTCCTTTTGCACTCGATCGTTACTGCGGTGCACATGGCATAGATCGTATGACGATGTGTTCAGATCACCGCGACCTTGCTTTTGGTATGGCGTACGGATTTGTATTAAATGGTCTGCGCCTCCTAGCACGTGGCGTCGTGGTAGTGGATGGCGCTGGCGTAGTACGCTATGTGGAGTATGTACCCGAAGTTACACATGAACCAAATTACGATGCAGCATTAGCAGCTGTAAAAAGTTTGCTACATTAGCCGTAGCAATCAATTGTGAGTAGAATGAAATTATTAGAGGGAAAAACAGCTATTGTAACGGGTGGTACACGCGGCATTGGGCGTGGCATTGTTCGTGTATTAGCAGAACAAGGTGCGAATGTTGTTTTTACGGCGCGTAATCCAGCTTTTGAAGAGGTAGAAAAAGAAGCTGCAACTTTCGGTGTACGAGCTAAGGGGTTTACGTCTGATGCGAGTATTCTCTCGCAAGCAGAAGAGTTGATAGAGGCTACTGTAAAAGAATTCGGAGGGGTAGATATCTTAGTAAATAACGCAGGTATTACACGAGACACGCTCTTGATGCGTATGACTGAAGAGCAGTGGAATGAAGTAATAAGAGTTAACCTTACCTCTGTGTTCAATATGACCAAAGCCGTGCAAAAAGTCATGTTAAAGCAAAAGCATGGTACTATCATCAATATCAGTTCGGTAGTAGGAATCTCGGGTAATGCAGGTCAAGCCAATTACGCAGCTTCTAAGGCAGGAATTATAGGTTTCTCAAAATCAATTGCTAAAGAACTCGGAGTGCGCAATATACGCACAAATGTGGTTGCTCCTGGCTTTATTGAAACGGAAATGACCGATAAGCTCCCAGAAGATGTTCGTAAGGCGTGGACTGAGCAGATTCCGTTGCATCGGGCTGGTACTCCAGAGGACGTTGCACGTGTTGTACTTTTCTTAGCCTCTGAACTTAGTAGCTATGTTAATGGGCAGGTTATAAATGTCTGCGGAGGTATGAATATGTAAGATAAGTGCTGTAAGCGTTTTTCTAACTAATTAAGAGAGGGTGTATCGAAATAAGATTTGATGCACCCTCTTTAGCTTGACTTCTGATAACCCCAAAATGATAAAATAAAGAAAAGGTACGATTTCCCGAAGCCATCGCCATTTTATGCAAGAAATTTAA
>CAJPTS010000219.1 GCA_905373625.1 Bacteroidia bacterium | reverse complement strand
CCTTAAGGAACTCCTCTTTCAATTGATCTGGGCGGCAGAAGATGTGTGCGTCGTCTTGTGTAAAGCCGCGTACACGTGTAAGCCCGTGTAGTTCGCCCGACTGCTCGTAGCGGTATACCGTACCAAATTCAGCGAGGCGTAGTGGGAGGTCTCGATAGGAGCGTGGTGCAGAGCGATATATCTCGCAATGGTGGGGGCAGTTCATAGGTTTTAACAGGAAAACCTCGCCCTCTTGTGGAGTCTCAATGGGTCTGAAGCTGTCTGCTCCGTATTTTGCCCAGTGCCCCGAGGTCTCGTAGAGCGCTTTTTGTCCTATATGAGGCGTAATAACAGGCAGATAGCCATATTCCTTTTGTACGCCCCGCAAGAATTGCTCCAAGCGCTCGCGTAGCATAGCTCCCCGCGGCAACCAAAGGGGTAAACCTTGCCCTACACGCTGCGAAAAAGTGAACAAGCCCAAGTCCTTGCCCACTTTACGGTGGTCGCGTTTCTTGGCTTCTTCAAGCATCGCTAAGTATTCTGTAAGTAGGCTTTCCTTGGGGAAAGTAATGCCATAGATACGCGTTAGCTGCTTATTATGCTCATCGCCACGCCAGTAAGCTCCTGCCAGACTTAATAGCTTAATAGCCTTTATATAGCCCGTGTCGGGCACGTGCGGTCCACGACATAGGTCTGTAAAATTACCTTGCGTATAAAACGTAATTGTACCGTCTGCCAGTCCGTCTATTAGCTCAAGTTTGTACGGATCCCCCTTCTTTCTATATTCTTCGAGCGCTGTCGCCTTTGAGACATCGTGACGTACGATGGGTTGTTTTTGCTTGGCAAAATAGCGCATGCGCTCTTCAATCTTGGCGAGGTCGTCTTCGGTGATTTTATAGTCGCCAAAATCTATATCATAGTAAAAGCCGTTCTCAATACTTGGTCCTATGCCGAGCCGCACCCCAGGGAAGAGGTCTTCGATGGCTTCGGCCATTAGGTGCGCTGAGGAGTGCCAATAGGCGTGCTTCCCGTCCACGTCGTCCCAAGTATTTATTTTGACGTTCGCATCTTGGGCTATCGGACGCGTCAAATCCCAGACAACGCCGTCGACAGTAACTGAGAGAGCTTCCCGTGCTAAGCGCTGCGAGATACTCTCGGCTATCGCCATACCCGTTACAGGACTATTAAATTCGCGTGTACTCCCATCGGGAAAAGATATGCGTACCATGATAACCACTCACTTTTGTTATACAAATTTACTCATTCCAAAGAAAAACTCACCGTAAGCTGGGCGCTCCCGTCGTCCTTATACATGAGAATTCCCTGACGCTGGAACAATGGGGGCTAGGTTAGTATTCTTCCTCGTCAAAGAAGAAGTCTTCCTTTGTTGGATAGTCGGGCCAGATATCTTCGATCGCCTCGTAGACCATATTGTCTTCGTCCAGCTCATTCAGGTTTTCAATCACCTCTAAAGGTGCGCCAGATCTCTGTGCGTAGTCTATTAGTTCATCTTTTGTTGCAGGCCAAGGAGCATCTTCGAGCTTCGAAGCCAACTCTAACGTCCAATACATTATTTGCAGTGTAATAAAAACTCTTCTAAAACAGTTCCAAAACCTTTGGGCTAACTAACCGTTTAGGCGCTAGCAATTTCTGATTGTAATAACATCTGGGAGCTACTGAGCGAGTGTGGGGTGCTCATTGATTCTGTCAGATTCGATTCGTCCGTCGCGTAACCTCACAATCCTGCGTGCGTGCTGTGCGATGTCTTCTTCGTGCGTTACAACGATGATCGTATTGCCGCGTGCAAAGATATCTTCAAACAGGTGCATGATATCGATGGAGGTCTTTGTATCCAAATTCCCCGTAGGTTCGTCGGCTAGGATTATGGCAGGATTGTTGACCAATGCTCTTGCAACGGCGACGCGCTGGCGTTGTCCCCCAGACATCTCGTTGGGTTTATGATCCATCCGATCGCCTAGCGAGACACTTTCTAAAGCTTTCTTCCCGCGTTCTAATCTCTCATTACGTCCCACGCCTGCATAAATTAACGGCAGTACAACGTTTTCTAAAGCGGTGTAGCGCGGCAGCAGGTTAAACGTCTGAAAGACGAAGCCGATCTCGGCATTTCGCACGTCGGCGAGAGCGTCATCCGCCATCTCACTAACATCTGTACCGTTTAGAATGTAGCGTCCCGAGCTCGGAGTATCCAAGCACCCCAAGATGTTCATGAGGGTTGATTTGCCCGACCCCGATGGTCCCATAATCGCCACGTACTCATTCTTCCCAATAGAGAGTGAAACGCCATCTAGAGCGCGCACCTCCACACTTCCGACTTGGTAGACCTTGCGGATGTCGTCTATATCAATAATTCTGTGTTCCACAGCTTCTCAATTTGCCCGCAAAAGTAGTATTATTTGGCTAAATACCATGCATTTTTGCTCTACAAAAGTACAATAATACACAATTATGCGCTGAGTGGCAACAGCGAGGAGGCGATATAGGTGCGAGGGTAATGTAGCTAAAAGTAAAAAAGTTGACTTAGTAGGGGCTTTGTCCGCAACCAACAGAAATAATTATAAAGCAATACGTCTTGTGGTCGCTATTTTAGGAGCAAGCTACGAAGTACACGTAGCGGTTATTCATCCTTTAGTCTCTCGTTTTGCACTTCTAAGACGCTACGGGGAGGGAGCGGCGTAGAATTCGTTTATTCGTTAGAGAACTGAACGAGCAGATCGCGGTAAGCTGAGAATATAGTGGCTTTTGATACGAAGCCAATATAGACCTCGTTATGCACAATGGGCAGATTCCATGCTCCCGAGGTCTCGAACTTATCCATGACGCTACTCATATTTTCATCGAGATCCACGACGGCGGGAGGCAGAGTCATAAAATCGCGCACGTAGTTATCATTGTATTTTTCGGCGTCAAACATGACGTGACGAATATCGTCGAGCAATAGAATGCCTAATAAATGACCTTTACTATCTGTTACGGGGAAGATGTTTCGGTGCGAACGGGCTACGGTTTTGACTAGCTCGCCGAGCGTGTCATCGGGATGTATAGGTATGAGATCAGTCTCTATAACGTTTCGGAGCGAGAGCATCGTGAGTACGGCTCTGTCTTTGTGGTGCGTGATCAGATCGCCCTGTAGCGCTAATTGCCGTGTATAGATGGAATGTTTATCGAAATACGAACTTGTAATGTAGGCCACGGTTGCCGTAATCATGAGGGGCATCAGAAGTACGTATCCACCAGTTAATTCGGCAATGAGGAATATCCCTAAAAGGGGAGCATGCATTACGCCTGCCATGGCGCCCGACATGCCCACGAGTACAAAATTAGC
>CAJPTS010000218.1 GCA_905373625.1 Bacteroidia bacterium | reverse complement strand
GGTTAAAGAGCGCGGGCGTTGGTTGTTGAAACTCCATGCCGTCAGCCTCGAGGCGTGCACTAAAATCTTTATAAGAAAAATTTCCGTCAGATTCCAAGACAGCCACTCGGCAAGCCTCATTTCCTTCGCGGAAGGCAGCTTCAACAGAGTCGCCAGTTCGGGAGAGAAAATCGCTCTGCTCACTAACTTCAAACCTATCGAGCATGAGATAGATCTTTTCACCTTCCAAATAGGCTCTGATAACCTCGTTATCGCCGATCTCATAGATTTTATCTTTTGCGAAGACGCGCGTATAACCGTCCAACTTATATATATCGAACTGTACTCCAAGGGCTTCGATATCAGGAACATCTATGGGGGCAAGTATAACAACGCGCTTACCTGTCTGTGTAGCAATAAACTCTGTGACGTCTTTCGTGGTGTGGCAAACGACCTCTTGTTGCGTTGCAGGCGATATTATTTTACCAACGCGTGCGTAGAGGAGGCACAAATACTCGTAGATCTCAGACATGGTGCCTACTGTAGAGCGAGGGTTTTTATTACTAACGCGCTGTTCTATAACTATAGCGGGCGGAATGCCAGCGATGCGTCTGGCATCTGGTTTAGGCATCCGATCCAAGAACTGGCGGGCGTATGACGAAAGGCTTTGTACATAACGACGGTGTCCTTCGGCATAAAGGGTATCAAAAGCAAGTGAGGACTTGCCAGAGCCAGACAGCCCCGAGAGTACAACCAACTCTCCGCGCGGGATGCGAAGCGACTCGATGTCAAGATTATTTACATGTACCCCCTCCAGTTCTATATACCCGTGCTCTTTTTGATTGCTCATTTTCTTAGACATTGAAGCACAAAGATACCCATTAGATGGCTAAATGTCTATGGGGGCTAAAAGAAGTCTAATTTGCGGAATTCGAGCATTTGACCTCAATCAAACAATTTGGGGATTGGTGCGTTGTTAGGTTAGTTGAATTAGATAAAACAAAGAACAATGAGTGTATTAGTAGGCAAGTCTGCGCCTAAATTTGAAGCGCCCGCAGTGATTAATGGCGGCGAGATTGTAGAAAAATTCTCTCTGGAACAATACATCGGCAAGAAGTATGTACTCTTCTTCTTTTATCCAGCCGATTTCACCTTTGTTTGCCCCACGGAGCTTCATGCTTTCCAAGAGGCTGCTGCTGAGCTTGAGAAACGAGATGTGCAAATTGTGGCTTGCTCTGTAGATTCCGCTTTTTCACACTGGAAGTGGTTACAAACTCCTGCACGCGAGGGTGGAATACAAGGCGTTCGTTATCCGATTGTTGCTGATCAGACACATCTCATCTCGGAAAGTTATGATGTCCTTGCGGGCGAGGTTGTGTACAATGACGAGGGTGAGGTTCGTTTTGCAGGCGTTCCTCAGTCCTTCCGCGGTTTATTTTTAATCGACAAAAAAGGGATAGTACGTCACCAAGTCGTAAACGATATGCCACTCGGACGTAGTGTAGAAGAAGCGATCCGCGTGGTAGATGCTTTGCAGTTCTTTGAGGCGAATGGCGAGGTATGCCCTGCTAACTGGCACAAAGGAGAAAAAGGTTTGAAGCCCACTCAAGAAGGTATTGCAGACTTCCTTTCTAAGAAGTAAGCAAGTATTGAGAAGTAATTAAAAGGCATCTGATCTAGGATCGGAGGCCTTTTTTATTTTTCTGTGTACTGTATCTTTCCAAAAAAGCACGCTAATTACTGGCGTACAAACTGATAGGTAATCTGCCCAACCTGCAAATCTGGGGCATTAGGCGAAGCATTAAAGCGAGAACGAAAAGCTGCTCGAAGCGCCGCCTCTTGCAAACATTGTGAGTCCTGCGATTCGTATTTGTTGATCCCAGCATTGACCACGGCGCCCGTCTTGTTTACATGAATTATGACAATCACAATCCCGTCTCCCTGACAACGGTAGGCAGGTACGGGTAAGGATACGGGGGTACGTTCGTCAAGTACATAACTTAGCACAGTAGGTCCTTGGTAGAGGTTTTCGGCTTTCTCGGGAGCGGGAGGTTCTGTGGGTATAGCTACCTCTCCATGCGTCGTATTATTATCGTTTTGTTGTGCTTGCTTGTATTCATCAATTTTAGCACGCATACGGTTCATTTCTTCATATATCTCGTTTGCATTCTGGTGCTTATCGTCAGCAAGCCCTGCATTAAGTTCTTGCGGTCGCGTAGCATCTACTGCAATATTCCGAAGAGGTGCATTATTATTGGCACGCAATAGCTCCTCATACTCTTCAAAAAGCTTGTCAAGCTCCGTGCGCGCCTCGGGGTCATCTAACTCAATAGCAATTGGGCTGAGCTCGGAACGGGAATAGGTACGCAGACTAATACCCATAAGAATGATGACTATCAGTACATTGAATATAATGAGTACGAGTATAGAAATTACGTGCTTTCGCAAAAAGTTTACTAAACGCTCGGCGGGTTCTTCTAGTAGCTCTTCCAGATCAATCATTTAGCAAGTCATATTACTAAAAGAGTGGACTAAAAAGACGAGCAAAAGAATGCTTGATCCGATCTGCAAAAGATCGCTGACTCCATTCTTCTAACTCTATTTCTTTACTCTGAAGCGTGTCTCGTAAAAAGACGGCTTCCAGTTCTTTCGTAATTTCGGCGTTGTAGATGAAGGTAACAACCTCGAAGCTGTCTTCGAAGCTGCGGATGTCCATATTAGCGGATCCGACGGTGGCAAGCTTTCCATCCACCATCATGATTTTAGAGTGATTAAAACCACCTTGGAAGAGAAAAACGCGTATTCCCGCCTCTAGCAGGGTGCTTATGTAGCCCATGGTCGCCCAGAGTACGAAACGCGAGTCACTCTTATAAGGGATAAGTAGTCTCACATCTACCCCACTTAGCGCTGCTGTACGTAATGCGGTGAGTATACTCTCATTTGGTACAAAATACGGCGTAGCAATATATATACGATGATTGGCTTTGGAGATGGCTAAGAAAAAAGACTGCATAATCGCTGCCCAATCGCTATCAGGACCGCTGTCAGTGACTTGTAGGGGTATATGCCCCCGCAGCTCTTTTTGCGTAAAATCTATGGGAGTAAACGAATAATTGGAGCGCGATACAAATGCCCAGTCCGTTAAAAAGACCAAATGGAGAGCCGATACTGCGGGACCGTAAATGCGTATTTGCGTATCGTGCCACGCCCCTAGCTCGGGATCTCCTGTTATATACTTGTCGGCGATATTCATACCGCCCATATGCGCAATCTCGCCGTCTATGACAAGAATTTTACGGTGATTACGGTAATTCAATCGGCTCGAAAGGTAGGGGAAGATTACTT